>NZ_JABFBA010000005.1:208510-213765 GCF_017168445.1 Micrococcus sp. KRD026
CCCCAGCGCCGACGGCGCGCACCCCGGACCCGGGCCCGACGTCGTCGCCCCCGACGCCGCCCTGCCCACCGGCGAGGCGGTCGTCCAGGAGCTGCCGTGGCGCTGGTCCGTCCAGGGCCGCATCTTCCTGATCGGCGGCCTGGGCTTCATGTTCGACGCATGGGACGTCACGCTCAACGGCGTGATGATCCCGCTGCTGCGCGAGGAGTGGGCCCTGGACAAGGCGGACGCCGCGTGGATCGGCACCGCCAACCTCATCGGCATGGCCGTGGGCGCGTTCCTGTGGGGCACCATCGCGGACCGCATCGGCCGCAAGGCGGCGTTCGCGTGGACGCTCGCGATCTTCTCCGTGTTCACGATCGCGGGCGCGCTGACGGACTCCCTGCTGTGGTTCGCGCTGTTCCGCTTCGTGGCCGGCATGGGCCTGGGCGGCACGATCCCCGTGGACTACGCGCTCGTGGGCGAGTTCACCCCGCGCCGGCTGCGCGGCCGCGTCCTGGCCGCGATGGACGGCTGGTGGCCCGTCGGCGCCGCGCTGTGCGGCCTCGTCTCCGCCTGGCTCGTGGGCACGTGGGGCGACTGGCGCCTGCCCCTGCTGGCCATGGTCCTGCCGGCCCTGCTCGTGTTCGTCGTGCGCCTGGGCATCCCCGAGTCCCCGCTGTTCCTGATGAGCCGGGGCCGCGAGGCGCAGGCCCGCGCCGTCATCGACCGCATGGTGGCGGCCACCGGCGCACCCCGCCGGCCCTACGCGATGCCCCCGGCCGAGCCGGCCCGCTCCGGCGGCGTCGGCGCACAGCTCGCCGCGGTCTGGCGGTTCTCCCCGCGGATCACCGCGGTCGCCTGGGCCCTGTTCGTGGCCATCATGCTCGTCTACTACATCGCGCTGCAGTGGCTGCCGACGTTCCTCATCGACGCCGGCTACGCGGAGGGCCGCGCCTTCATCATGACCTCCGGCATGGCCGCGGCCGGCCTGCTCGGCGTGGTCGTGGCCACCGTGCTGATCGAGGTCACCGGCCGCCGCTGGCTGCTGGCCGTCAGCGCCGTCGTCGCGAGCGCCCTGACCGTCTGGCTGGCGAGCGTGCTGGACGTGCCCGCCGCGGTGCTGCCGCTCGTGCTGACGTTCGGCTTCGTGGTGCAGGTCGCGATCCCGGTGCTCTACACGTACGTCTCCGAGCTGTACCCGACGACGCTGCGCGCCTCCGGCTTCGGCTGGGCGTCGGCGGCCTCGCGGGTGGGCGCGGGCCTGGGCCCGCTGCTCTTCGTGGGCACGCTGGTCCCCGCCCTCGGGCTGCCGGGGGCGTTCGCCGTCACCGGCGGGCTCGTGGTCCTGGCCTGCGCGGCGATGCTGGCGCTGGCCCCGGAGACCCGCGGCCGCACCCTCGAGGTCAGCGCCGACTGAGCTCGCCGAGCACGCGCAGCAGCAGGGCCCGCTCCTGGACCTTGATGCGCTCGTGCAGCTCGGCCTCGGTGTCCGTGTCCAGCACGGGCACCGCGGCCTGCGCGAGGATCGGGCCGGTGTCCACGCCCGCGTCCACCACGTGCACGGTGCAGCCGGTGACCTTCACCCCGTGCGCCAGCGCGTCCCGGACGCCGTGGGCCCCCGGGAAGGAGGGCAGCAGGGCCGGGTGGGTGTTGAGGATGCGGCCCTCGAACCGCTCGAGCAGCGGGGCGCCCAGGATCCGCATGAACCCGGAGCACACCACCCAGTCCGGCGCGTAGGCGACGACGGCGTCCGCGAGCGCCTCGTCCCACGCGCGCCGGTCCGCGTGGTCCTTCGGGGACACCACGAACGTCTCGATCCCGTGGGCGCGGGCACGCTCCAGGCCGCCGGCGTCGGCGACGTCGGCGCCCACCGCGGCGATCTCCACGTCCAGGGCGCCGGAGGCGACGGCGTCGAGGACGGCCTGCAGGTTGGTGCCGGAACCGGAGACGAGGGCAACGATGCGCATGCGCCCATCGTAGGGTGAGGGGGTGTCGTTCCCTCCTCCCCGCCCCGCCCGCCGCAGGGCGCCCCGGATCCCGGCCGCGTGCGCACCGGCCGTGCCCTGCTGTGGCAGTCCGTGGCGCTGCTGGGGATGGTGCTCTCCTTCTCCCTCGTGCTGCCGTGGAAGCTGATCGCCCTCGCGCTGGGGCTGGTCGCCCTCGTGCTCGGCGTGCGCGTGTGGGTCACGAGCCGCGGCGCCGAGCGCTCGGGGCTGCCCCGCGCGGTGGCGTCCGCCGGCATGGCGATGGCGCTGATGGGCATGACGACGGCGGCGCTGCCGCTGCTCGCGTGGGACGCGACGGTCCAGCTCGAGCAGTGCGGCGCCTCCGCGCTCACCGTGCGGGCGCAGCAGGCGTGCGCGGACGAGTTCACCCGTCAGGTGGAGGAGCGCACGGGGGTGCCCCAGCTGCGGCCCTGAGCCGCGGGCGTCAGTCCCGCGCCCGGCGCGGGGACGGCCGGTCGCGCAGGCCCGAGGCGCGGTCGCCGGACCGCGGCACCGTCGTCGTCCCGTCCCGGTGCCCGGCCACGGCCAGGGCCGTGAGGTAGCCGGCCGCGCAGCCCAGCGCGACCCACCCGGCGACGGCGGCGCACACCGCCCAGACGTGGGAGCCGATGTCCGTCAGCGCGCCGAGCCCGAGCGTCCCGGAGGTGAGGGCCAGCGGCACGAGCAGCAGCAGCCCCGTGAGCAGTCCGGTGAGCACGGCCAGGGCCAGCGTGGACAGTGTCAAGGACACCGCGCGGCTGCCGTGGCGGGTGTGCAGCCAGTCGTCGAGGTGGTTCTCCCCCTCCCGCAGCAGCCACACGCCGGCCACGGCGCCGGCGCCGATCGGCACGGCCAGCAGGAGCAGCTGCCACGGCGACCACGTCCCGGGCAGCGCACCCAGCGCCGGGAGGGCGGGCGCGGTGGCCGGCGTCGCGCCGAACACGGAGTAGAGGCTGTCCGCGCCCACGGAGAACCCCGGGCCCGCCGTCCACGCGATCGACCACGCGGTGAACGTGGGCAGCCAGCCGATCTGCAGCAGCGCCAGGAGCAGGCCGCCCAGCGGACCGCCCCCGATCGCCTCGGCCACGGTGACGACGGCGGTCCACTCGACGGCCAGCCGCCCCGCCACGAGCAGCGCGTTCAGGCCCGTCAGGGCGAGCACGGCGAGGACCGCGGCGCGCACCACGGACCAGGCGTACGAACCGGCCCAGCGTTCGTACTGCGAGCGCCGCGAGATCCGCTCCGTGAGGTCCAGGCCGATCAGGTGCGCCCAGGTGCCGGCCTCGCGCCGCGCCCCCGCGAGGGCGGCGACGCCGAAGAGCAGGGCGGGCAGCAGCGCCGCCGGGGCGGGGTGGGCCGTCAGCTCGTCCGTGCCGGGCAGGAACGCGACGGCCAGCCCCACCAGGGCGTAGGCCCCCACCGCGCCCACGAAGGCCTGCCACGCCTGGTCCCGGTAGGACGCGCGGGCCAGGCGCCGGCCGGCCCGCCAGGACAGCGCGAGCGGGAGCAGGGTCAGGCCCCACGGCACGAGCCACGCCGTGCCGGTGATGAGGTGGTCCGGCGCGGTGGGCATGGCCGTGGTCACGGTGACGGGCACCGCGTGCAGGGCCAGCCACAGGACGCCGCCCACCTGGACGGCGCCTTCGATGGTCGGCCGCTCGAACCCGCCGGTGGCCCACACCGCGAGGGTGGGGACCATGACCGCGAGCAGGCTGATCATCGCCGTGACGAGCGCCTCGACCACCCCCTGCAGCCACAGCGGCAGGGGGACGGGGCGCAGCAGACGGGGCGCAGCGGGGCGGGAACTCACCCGTCCATGGTGCCACCCGACTCCGGGCGGCGCCTGGACGGGGGCGGGCCGCGCGGGCCGGTGCGACGACCGTCACCGGACCCGAGAGTTCATCGCGGGGTCACCGGGCCGTCGTCGGCGGGTGCCCCGGCCGTGGTCCGGGGTCCTTAGCGTCGGCCACGTGCGTGTCGTCGTGGTCGCCGAATCGTTCCTGCCCCATATGAACGGGGTCACCAACTCCATCCTCCAGGTGCTGCGCCACCTGCGGGAGCGGGGCGACGAGGCGATGGTGATCGCCCCGGCTGCCTCGTGGTCCGCCGGGTGGACCCAACGCGCGGGCGCCGGTGAGGCCCCCCGCGAGGTCGAGGGCTTCCCCGTGCGCACCCTGCCCTCCGTGCCCCTGAGCGGGTACGCCTCTGTGCGGGTGGCCGCCGGCACGGTGGGCCGGCTGCGCGGCATGCTCGCCGACTTCGCCCCGGACGTGGTGCACATCGCCTCCCCCTTCGTGCTGGGCTGGCGCGCGGTGCAGGCGGCCGAGGAGCTCGGCATCCCCTCCGTGGCCGTCTACCAGACCGAGGTCCCCGGCTACGCGGCCCGGTACGGCGCCCCGTGGCTGGAGGACGTCCTGTGGAGCCACGTGGCGCGCCTGCACAACATGGCCACGCTGACGCTCGCGCCGTCGTCGTTCACCGTCCGGCAGCTGCACCGCCAGGGGGTGCGACGCGTGCACCTGTGGGGCCGCGGCGTCGACTCCCGCCGATTCCATCCCGCCAAGCGGGACGAGGCGCTGCGCGCCGAGCTCGCCCCGAACGGCGAGAAGCTCGTGGGCTTCGTGGGGCGGCTGGCGCACGAGAAGCAGGTCGGGGACCTGCGGGTGCTCTCGGACCTGCCGGGCACCCGCCTCGTGGTCATCGGCTCCGGGCCGCTGCGCGAACAGCTCGAGCGGGAGCTGCCCGGCGCGCACTTCGCCGGCTTCCAGGGGGGCGAGGACCTCGCGCGCCACGTGGCCAGCCTGGACCTGTTCGTGCACCCCGGCGAGTCCGACACCTTCGGCCAGACGCTGCAGGAGGCGATGGCCTCGGGCGTGCCCGTCGTCGCCGTCGGCCGCGGCGGCCCCCTCGACATCGTGGACGCCTCCCGCACCGGCTGGCTCTACCCGCCCGGCGAGCTGGACGAGCTGCGCCGCCACGTCGCGGACCTCGTGTACGACGACGTCAAGCGGGCCGCGTTCGCCGACGCGGCGTGGGCGTCGGTGCAGGGCCGGACCTGGCCGGTGCTGTGCGAGCAGCTCGTGGGCTACTACGAGAAGGCGATCGCGGTGCAGGAGCGCCGCCGCGTGGAGCTGGCCCGCCGGCTGCTGACGGCGCCGTCGCTGCTGGCCGCGCGCGTGTTCGGCTGAACCCCGGGACGGACACCGGGCGGGCGCCAGGCGGCCCGGGTCTCGCGTCCGGAGTCGTGGCTAGGGTGGCGGGCATGGACGCCACCCCGCACCCCCGCCC
>NZ_JABFBA010000005.1:213865-232183 GCF_017168445.1 Micrococcus sp. KRD026
GCCCCCTGCCCGATCCCGCCGCGCCCCGCCGCCTCGCCGGCAAGGACGTGCACCCCGTCGGCCTCGGATGCATGAACATCGTGCACGGCTACTCCGGATTCCTCGACGACGACGCCGCCGTCGACCTGCTCACCCGCGTGCTGGACGACGGCACCGACCACCTGGACACCGCCACCCTCTACGGCGGCGGCCGCAGTGAGGAGCTCGTGGGGCGCGCGCTCGCCCGGGCGGGGTCGGGCGTCCGCGAGCGCGTGCTGCTCGCCTCCAAGGGCGGGCTCGTGCGGGACGGGCAGCGGCGGATCGACGGCCGCCCGGAGACGCTGCGCGCGCACGTGGACGCCTCCCTGAGCCGGCTCGGCCAGGACCGGATCGACCTGTACTACCTGCACCGGCTGGACCCGGAGGTCCCCGTCGAGGAGTCCGTGGGGGCGCTCGCAGAGGCCGTCACGGAGGGCAAGATCGGGGCGATCGGCCTGTCCGAGGTCTCGGCCGTCACCCTGACCCGGGCCGTGGCCGTCCACCCGATCGCGGCCGTGCAGTCCGAGTACTCCCTCGCCACCCGCAACCCCGAGTGGGGCGTGCTCGAGGCGTGCCGCCGCCATGGGACCGCCTTCGTGGCCTTCTCCCCCGTCAGCCGCGGCCTGCTCACGGACGCGCCGCCGCGGCTGGGCGGGCTGGACGCGGGAGATCTGCGGCACCGGCTGCCCCGCTTCGCCGAGGGCCACTACGAGGCCAACCTGACGCTGCGCGAGGCGCTCTCGGCCGAGGCCGTCCGGCTCGGGACGAGCACGGCGGGGCTCGCCGTCGCCTGGGTCCTGGCCCAGGGCAAGGACGTCCTGGCGATCCCGGGCACCACCTCGTGGGAGCACTGGCTCGAGGACCGGGGCGCGCACGAGGTGCGGCTGACCCCGGCCGACGTCGCCCGGCTGGACGACCTCGTCAACGACGCGACCGTGGCGGGCCCGCGCTACAGCGAGAGCCAGCAGGCCAGCATCGACACCGAGGCGGCGCCGCCGCGCTGAGCCGAACGCGGGGCCCGGGGTGGCCCGCGTCTCATTTCGGCAACAGAGCGCACTCCCTGTCAGGATGGGCGTCAGGCACCGCGGCCTCCTCCGACCGCGGCGCGCCACGGCGGGGGCACCGCGGGGCGTCTCTACCCCGACGTCCGAGGAGGACACCATGAATGAGTCTCTGGAGACCCTGCGCGACGAAGTGTTCGCGCGCAACCCCGGCGAGGCCGAGTTCCACCAGGCGGTGTCCGAGGTGTTCGAGGCGCTGGGGCCGGTGGTGCAGCGCCACCCCCAGTACGTCGAGGCCGGGGTCATGCACCGCCTCTGCGAGCCGGAGCGCCAGATCATCTTCCGCGTCCCGTGGATCGACGACGCCGGCGTCGTGCAGGTCAACCGCGGGTTCCGCGTGGAGTTCAACTCGGCGCTCGGCCCGTACAAGGGCGGGCTGCGCTTCCACCCCTCCGTGTACCTCGGGATCGTCAAGTTCCTGGGCTTCGAGCAGATCTTCAAGAACTCGCTCACCGGCATGCCGATCGGCGGCGGCAAGGGCGGCTCGGACTTCGACCCCGCCGGCAAGTCCGACCGCGAGATCATGCGGTTCTGCCAGTCCTTCATGACGGAGCTGCATCGCCACATCGGTGAGCACACGGACGTGCCGGCCGGTGACATCGGCGTGGGCGCCCGCGAGATCGGCTACATGTTCGGCCAGTACAAGCGACTGACCAACCGCTTCGAGGCCGGCGCCCTCACCGGCAAGGGCCTGACGTGGGGCGGCTCGCTGGTCCGCACTGAGGCCACCGGCTACGGCGCCGTGATGTTCGTCGACTCCATGCTGCGCACGCGCGGCGAATCCATGGACGGTCAGCAGGTGCTGATCTCCGGCTCCGGCAACGTGGCCATCTACGCCGCGGAGAAGGCCGCCGCGCTCGGGGCCACCGTGCTCACCGCGTCCGACTCCTCGGGCTACATCGTGGACCCGGACGGCCTCGACCTGGACCTGCTCAAGCAGATCAAGGAGGTCGAGCGTGCCCGCATCTCCGAGTACGCCGAGCGCCGCGGCGGGCGGTCCCGCTACGTGACCGGCGGCAGCGTCTGGGACGTCGAGGGCACCGTGGCCCTGCCGTGTGCCACCCAGAACGAGCTCGACGAGTCCGCCGCGCGGACCCTGCTGAAGAACGGGGTGAAGGCCGTGGCCGAGGGCGCGAACATGCCCTGCACCGAGGCGGCCGCCCACCTGTTCGTCGACTCCGGGACGCTGTTCGGCCCGGGCAAGGCCGCCAACGCGGGCGGCGTGGCGACGTCGGCGCTGGAGATGCAGCAGAACGCCTCGCGGGACTCGTGGAGCTTCGACTACACCCACGACCGGCTCGAGCAGATCATGCGCGACATCCACGACCGCTGCGTGGAGACCGCCGAGGAGTACGGCACGCCCGGCAACTACGTGGCGGGGGCGAACATCGCCGGGTTCATCAAGGTCGCCGACGCGATGATCGCCCAGGGCGTGGTCTGAGGCCCGGCCCTGTCCCTTCCGTGATCCTCCGCCGCCCTGCGACATCACCGCCGTTCTGACGCGCGGTGATGTCGCAGGGCGGCGGTCGCTCAAGGGCGCCCGGCTCCTGCACAGGCCCCCCGACGTCGGGTGCCCTCCACCGCCGGCGCGGCCGACCCGTCGCGCCCCCGACGGGCCCACGAGACTGGGCCGCATGACCCTGCTCTCCGACCACTCGCGTGCGCTGCTCCCGGGACGCGGGCCCCTGCTCAGCGCGGCGGACCCTCACGACGGGGCGGCGCGGCGCCGTCTCGAACGCGCCTGGACCCGCGGGGTCCTCGTGCGGCTCTGCCCGCGCGTCTACATCAGCGTCAGCGACTGGGCCGCGCTGCGTCCGTGGGACAGGGCGGTCGTGTCCGCCGTCGCCCTCTCGATCGCCCGCCCCGCGACGGTGTTCACGGGCCTGACCGCGGCCCGGTTGCACGGTCTGGGGCCAGCCGTCGAGCCGCCCGTGCTCGAGCTGCGCGCCCCCTCGCCCGGGCATCACGGCGCCGGTCCGCTGACCCGCCGTCCCTTCGCCCCCTCCGTGGTGGCCCACGATCGCCGGCTTCCCGTCCCGCCGCGCCGCCGACCCCGGTGGGGGCTGCCGGAGGCGGCCCCCGCCGCGCCTCAGCCGGTCGAGGCCGTCCTGTCGGACGGGCAGAGCCTGGGAACCGTCCTGGCGGATCCGCTGCCCACGGTGCTGCTGGTGCTGGGGGCGGCCACCCCGTTCCGCGACGCCGTGGCCCCGCTGGACGCGCTCGTCCGAGCCCGGCCCGAGGAGGCCGCACGCTGGGCGAGGCAGGCGGAGAGCCGACTCAAATCCGCGGCCGCCCTCCGCCGATTCGAGCGGGCCTGGCACTTCGCGGACGCGCGGGCGGAATCCGCCGGCGAGTCCTACAGCCGGGCCAGCATCCACGAGCTCGGCTTCGTCCCGCCCACGGCGCTGCAGCATCGCCACCGGGATGCGAACGGACGCGAGGTGGCCCGCACGGACTTCTGGTGGGAGCAGGTGCGGGTGTACGGGGAGTTCGACGGGCTGGGCAAGTACGACCTGTCGTTCTTCGACGGTGACGACACGGCCCGCCGCGCCAGCATCCGCCGGGAGAAGGAACGGGAGGTGGCCCTGCAGCTGGTCACCCGGGCGGGCGCGCATTGGACGTGGGGAGACCTCCTGCGGCCGGACCGGCTGGCGCGGATCCTCACCGCCGCGGGCGTCCCCCGCTCGGTCTGATCCACGGCCGTCCCACGGGCCCGGTCCCGACCTCCGCGAGCCCGAGCGTTCGACCTCCGCTCTGCGACATCACAGCCGTGCTGCACGGCGGTGATGTCGCTGGGCGGCTGCCAGGCGGTCAGCAGCCCACCTCGGCCCACCTCAGCCGGCCAGGGCCGCCCGCTGCTCGGGGCTGATGCGCACGGGGCGGCCCGTCTGCCCGTCGACGAACACCATGACGGACGTCGCGGTGGCGCAGAGGGTGTCGTCGACGCCGTCGTGCAGGGCGTAGCCCACGTGCACCGAGGCGGCCTTCACGGCGTCCACGCTCACCACCACGCGCAGTGGCACGGGGCGGTAGGGCATCTGGGCCCGGTACTTCACGGTGTGCTCGGAGATGAACGTCCGCACACCGGGGGCCACCCCCTCGAGCAGGTCGATCGGCGGGGCCTGCCCGCCACCGGCGCCGGTGTTCGCGGGCACGCCGAAGGCCGCCACGCGGGCCTCCTCCAGCAGCTGCACCACGGCGATGTTGTTCACGTGGCCGTAGGCGTCCATGTCCGCCCAGCGCAGCGGGATGCGGACCTCGACGGAGCGCGAGGCGGTCATCGGGCGGCCTCCTCGTCCGCGGACCGGCCGTCGCGCTGCGCCGCGGCGTCGAGGGTCGCCGGCGCCTCGTCGTCGCCGAGGATGTCCTCGCGCCAGGCCTCGGGCTGCACGTCCACGAACTCGACGGGCAGGATGCCCAGGTCCTCGAGCTGATTGGACAGCGTGGCCCCGTCCGGGCCGTAGCACCACGGGATGCCCGGGGTGGAATGGCGGGTGTCCTCCGCCCGACCGCCCGCGAGCAGCGCCTGCGAGGGGGTCAGCTGCCGGATGACGATCGCCTTGACCCGGTCGGGGTGGCGCTGCGCGAACTCGGCGTAGATCTCGGGGTCGTGCTGGCCGTCGTCGCCCACCAGGATCCACTGGATGTCCGGGAACTGCTCGGCGAGGCGCTCGAGCTGGACCCTCTTGTGCTCCTGACCGGAACGGAACCAGCGGTCCCTCGTGGGCCCCCAGCTGGTCAGCAGCAGAGCGCCGAGCGGGTAGAGGTTGCGGCCCAGGAAGCGGGTGAGGGTCTGCGCCACGTTCCACGCGCCCGTGGACAGGTACAGCACGGGGGCCTTCGGCTCGAGCTCGGCGATCCGGCGCAGCAGCACGGCGATCCCCGGAGTGGGCGTGCGGGCGTGCTCGTCGATCACGAACGAGTTCCAGGCCGCCAGCAGGGGGCGGGGCAGCGAGGTGACCACCACGGTGTCGTCGATGTCCGAGACCAGGCCGATCCGCGCGCCCGGCTCGCAGATGTACAGGTCCATGACGGCGTGCTCCTCTTGGCCGCCGACGTGGAGGGTGGCGGTCTGCCAGCCGGGCTCCAGCTCGACGTCCAGCACGACGTCGACGACGCCCATCCGGTCCGTGCGCACCGTGGTGCGCAGGTCCCCCACCTGCACCTCCACCTCGGCGTAGGCCATGGGCGGGGCCACGAAGTTGCGCCAGCCGCGCACGCCGTCCGCCACCACCTTCGACAGCCGACGGCCGTTCATGAACTCCTCGTCGGAGGCGATCACCACACGGGAGAGGATCCGCACCCAGCTGGTGCTGCCGTAGCCCGTGAACGCCATGACCGTCGGCACGTTGCCGGCACGCAGCGCGCGGGCGCGGTGCCAACGGTTCCACCCCTCCTGCAGGTGCGTGGCGACGTTCTCCACGGGAGTGGGGTCACCGGAAGGGGCCAGGCGGCCGCGCCGGGGCGCGGGCGTGGGGGCGTCGGAGGCTGCGGGCATGCGCCCAGTATTCCGCACCGTGCGCTCTCAGCGGATCTCGGGGACCAGCGCGGTCAGGCGGTCCAGCATGCGGCCGACCTTGCCGTTCTCGATCGCGGCGGCCACGTGCCCGTCCGCGAACCGCTCGCCGCGCACCAGGTAGGTGAACAGCGTGCCGAGGTCGGCCAGGGACGCCTCGGCGATGCCGGCCTCGCTCACCCGGTCCACGTTCCGCAGGTAGTCGACGTCGATGCCCGCCAGCTCCTGCGCGGCCACGAGGCCGGGGAACACGCGGTCGTCGTAGTCCGGGTAGACGCCGCCGAGGGTGCCGGGCGCGGGGGCGCCGTAGGAGGCGATCGGCCGGGCCTCGGTGCCGTAGCCGGCGGCGAGCAGCTCGCGCAGCGCACGCACGGCGGCCACGCGCTGGGGCGTGGGGGTCTGCGGGCCGGTGAGGGTGGCGTCGTCGTCGGGGGTTCAGATGTGTATAAGAGACAGCCGCCGAGCTGCGCGCGATCGCCCTCGACGCCGCCCGCGCGGTCGTCGGCGACCTCGCCGCCGCCTTCCGCTCCCCCACCGCCATCGGGCCCGAGGCCAAGACCACGCACCACGACCTCGTCACCGTGCACGACCGACACACCGAGGCCCGGCTCGTCGCCGCGCTCACGACGGCGGTCCCCGGCTCCGGCGTGCTCGGCGAGGAGCTCGGGGCGCAGGCCGGCACCGGTGAGGCCGCCCGGCTGACCTGGATCGTCGACCCCATCGACGGCACCTCCAACTTCACACACGGCTTCGCGATGTTCTCGGTGTCCCTGGCCGCCGAGGTCGACGGCGAGGTGGTGGCCGGCGTCGTGCTGGACCCCGTGGGCCGGCTGGCGTTCTCCGCCGACGCGGACGGCGCCTACCTCACCCGCGGCGACGGGCCGGAGCGCCCGCTGGCCGAGGTCGGCCGGCCGGCGCCGGCCGGCGGCGAGCGCGCCCAGAACCTCGTGACCTCCTATCCGGCGGGCGAGGCGCTCGCGCGCGAGGGCGAGGACGCGCTGCGCCGCTTCGGGCGGCTCGTGACCGCCCACGCGACCGTGCGCCGCACCGTCTCCGGCGCCCTCGAGCTCGCCCACACGGCGGCGGGCTGGGCCGACGCCGCGCTGTACGTGGACACCAAGCCCTGGGACGTCGCGGCGGGGCAGCTGATCCTGCGCCGCGCCGGGGGCAGGTGGCTCACGCCGGACCCGGCCGCGCCGTCGTCGGGCCGGCTCGTCGACGACGGCCCGCGCGCCCACACGTGCCCGTTCGCGCTCGCCGTCGCCCCGGGCCGCGAGGCGCCGACGACGGCGGCGGTGCTGGGTGACATCGTCGCCTCGCGGGCGACCGACCATGTATAGAGTGGATGTGAGCCCGATCTCAGCGCCGCGCCCGACGGCGCCCGTCCCGGCATGCCAGGAGGCCCCGATGACCCAGCAGCACCATGACACCGACGACGCCCCGTCGATGCAGCGCCCCGATCCGGTCGCGGAGCCCGGGGACCACCTGATGTTCGAGCACCCGGACGGCGAGGCCGTCCTGGTGCTGGACGAGGACCAGGTCTGGCGACTGCTGGGCCGCGTGGGCCACGCGCGCCTCGGGCTGGCCGTGGACGGGCGGCCGGACATCGTGCCGGTGAACGTGCGGGCCCACGACGGCGCCATCTACTTCCGCACCGCGCCCGGCTCGAAGCTCGCCGAGCTCACGGTGAACCCGCGCGTCGTGGTGCAGGCCGACGGGATCCTGGCCGACCAGGCCTGGTCCGTGCTCGTGCACGGCACCGCGCGCCGCCTGGACACGGAGGCGGAGATCGCGGAGGCCGAGTCCCTCGGCATCGAACCGTGGGTGCCGACGCTCAAGGACTTCTACGTCCGCGTGGACGTCCAGCGCGTGTCCGGCCGCCACTTCGTGTTCGGCCCGCACCCCGAGCGCAACGAGTCCCAGACCGACTGAGCCGCCGGCAGGACGCGTGGGCTGAGCCGGACGGCTCAGCCCACGTCCGCCGGGCTCAGGGCTGCGCCGGGGGCTGGCCGCCCTCGCCGCCCGCCGGGGGCTGGCCACCGCCGGGCCCGCCCATCCCGCCCTGCTCCTGCTCAGTGGTGGTGTCGATCGGGACGTCGATGGTGATGGCGAAGCCCTTCTCCACGGAGCCCGTGATCTGCGGCAGCTGCGTCTCGTAGCCGTCCGAGAAGACGTTGTCCGTCTCGAGGCTGACGTCGGCGAAGTTCTCCGTGGACCCGTCGTAGGCCGAGGTGGCGTAGACCTGCGCGGACTGCTCCTCGGGCATGGCGATCTGGGAGGTGAGGACGTTGTTCGTCGCGTCCGTGATGGACGCCTTGTCGGGGAACACCTCGAAGTGCAGATGGGGCCACCGGCCGTCGTAGCAGCCGGGCCACACCGTGGTGAAGGTGACCGTGCCGTCGTCGCCCACCACCTGGACGCCGCGCAGGTAGGTCTCCTCCGTGATGCCGTCCGAGTACATCGAGTAGCGGCCCTGCGCGTCGGCGTGCCAGAGGTACACGGCGGCGCCGGTCATGGCGGCGTCGCCGTTGGCCATGTCGATCACGTTCATCGTCACCCTCAGCGGGACGCCCTCGGCGGCGGTGCCCGTGTCGATGCTCGTGGTCAGGTCGGAACGTTCGATGCCGGACGCGTCGAGCACGTCCGGGCCGTTGGAGCCGCCGCCCGGGTACGGGCGTGCGTTCTCGGTGACCATCTCGGTCAGGGTGGCGGACGGCGAGGCGCTCGCCGCCGACGAGGAGGAGGCCGCGGGTGACGAGGAGCCGGCGCTCGCCGACGTCGAGCCGGAGGAGGACGAGGCGCCCTCCTGGACACCGCACGCGGCGAGGACGAGGGCTCCCGCCCCCGCGCCGAAGATGCCCAGCGCGTTGCGGCGGGAGACGAGCGTGCCGACGTCGAAGGCGGCGCCCTGGTCCTCGACGTCCTCGGCCGGGCGGTGGAAGGCCCGGCCCTCGAAGGTGGGCGTGACGGCGGGGGCCTCGCCTCCCTCGGAGACCTGGGGGAAGGGACGGCGGGAGCGGATCGAGAGCCAGGGGCCATGGAGTTCCTCTCGTGGGGCGCCCGCCGGGTGGCGGACCGCGTCGAGAGGCCAGCATGGCAACGGATGCCGGACGTTTTCGTGAGATCGGCGGGATGGTTCCAGGACATCTCCTGGGCGGTTTCTGACACGGGCGGGACCGCCGGCGCCTCGGTCGACGCCTCAACTACCTGCCGGTCCAGCTCCGTTGCTGAAACATGCACCTGGAAAGGTGGCGCACACTCTCAGGGTCGAGTCAGCGATTCCGGCGCCGGGCCGCCTCAGACCTCCGGGGCCTCCCCCAGGTGGCTCGGCGCCCACATCGCCAGGCGGGTCTGCACCACGACGACGTTCGGCCCGTCCGCCTGGAACGAGCGCTCGAGCGCGCCGCGCACGTCCCCCACTCCCACCGTCTCGGCGGGCACGCCGAAGGAGGCGGCGAGGGCCTGGAAGTCCGGCCGGTCGAGCTCGGTGGCCGTGGCCTTGCCGAACGCGCCCTCCATGTACTCGCGCAGGATGCCGTACCCGCCGTCGTCGATGATCAGCCACGTCACCGCCGCGCCGTGCTGCCTGGCGGCCGCGAGCTCGGCGATGGAGTACATCGCCGAGCCGTCGCCGGCGACGGCGAGCACGCGCCCGTCGATCCCGGTGCGTCCCTGGTGGGCCAGGCCCACCGCGCCGCCGAACGCGGCCGGGAACCCGTAGCCGAGCCCCCCGGCGCCCTGCGCCGAGTGGAACTCGCCGTCCTGCGCGTCCCAGCAGTTCCACGCCCAGTAGGCGGCGATGGTCATGTCCCAGTACGTCTGCATGGTCGACGGGACGGCGGCGCGGATGTCCGCCAGGAGCCGGCGCTCCACGCCGAGGTCCTGGGCGTCGAGCCGGGCGGTGATGCGCGCGTTGACGTCGGCGACCACCTCGGCCGGGGTGCGGCCGTGCCAGACGGCGGCGTCCTGCGCCACCGAGCCCGACTCGCGCAGCGCCGCGGCGAGGGCGTCGAGCGCCTGGCCGGCGTCGGCGCGCACACCCAGCGTGGGGTGGTTGGTCTCCAGCACGCGCGGCTCCGCGTCCACCTGGATGAGGCGGCCGCGCGGCTCGAGCGTGAAGTAGTTCGAGGTGACCTCGCCGAGCGAGGAGCCCACCACGAGCAGCACCTCCGCGTCCTCGAGCAGGTCCGTGACGAGGCGGTCCTCCACCCAGCCGCCGAGGCTGAGCGGGTGCTCCCACGGGAAGGCGGTGTTGCCGCCCGGCGAGCAGACCACGGGCGCCTGGAGCAGCTCCGCGACCTCCTGCAGGCTCTCCATCGCGGCCCGGCCGGAGCGGCGCACACCGCCGCCGGCCACGATCGCCACCCGCCCGGCCCCGCGCAGCCAGCGCACGGACTCGGCCACGAGCTCGGCGCGCGGCGGGTGGTCGTAGGGCACGGCCAGGGCGTCCTCGACCGGGGGCACCATGACCTCGCCGAGCAGCACGTCCTGCGGGATCTCGACCCACACCGGCCCCTGCGGCACGGTGATGGCCTCGGCCCACGCGTCCTGGATGGCGGAGGGGATGCCCGAGGCGTGGTGGACCGTGAACTGGGCCTTGGTGACGTTGCGGGCCGAGGCCTTCTGGTCGTCCAGCTGGTGCAGCATGCCCTTGCGCCGGGCACCGAGCCCGGACAGCGGGATCTGCGAGGCGATCACGAGCATCGGCACACCGGTCGCGTAGGCCTCCTGCAGGCCGGCCAGCGAGGTGAGGGCGCCCGGGCCGGTGGACAGGAACAGGACGCCGACCTCGCCGGTGGCCCGGGCGTACCCGTCCGCGGCGAAGGCGGCGTTGTTCTCCACGCGGTTCGAGACGAACTCCAGCGGGGAGCGGGACAGGGCGTCGAAGAGGCCGAGGGCGTGCTGGCCCGGGATGCCGAAGACCGTCCGTGCACCCAGGGCGTGGAGCGTCTCGACGGCGAGGTCGCCGCCGTTGCGCCGCGGGGCCGCCGCCGTCGTCGTCTGCTCGTCCGTCATCGGCCCGGCTCCTCACCGGCGGCCGCGCGGGTGGCGCGGCGGTCGGCCATCAGGGAGATGAGGTCGTACGCCACGTGGGAGGCGGCGACGCCGGTCAGCTCGGCGTGGTCGTAGGCCGGGGCCACCTCCACCAGGTCCGCGCCCACGATGTCCAGCCCGCGCAGGCCGCGGAGGATCTCGAGCAGCTCGCGGCTCGTGATGCCGCCGGCCTCGGGGGTGCCGGTGCCCGGCGCGTGCGCGGGGTCGAGGACGTCGATGTCCACCGAGATGTAGAGCGGCCGACCCCCGATGCGCTCGCGCAGCTGGTCCACGATCTCGTCCACGCCCTGACGGAACACGTCCGAGGAGGTGACGATGCCGAAGCCCATGCGGTGGTCGTCGTCGAGGTCCTTCTTGCCGTAGAGCGGACCGCGCGTGCCCACATGCGAGATGGCCTCGGTGTCCAGGATCCCCTCCTCCACGGCGCGGCGGAACGGCGTGCCGTGGGTGTACTCGGCCCCGAAGTAGGTGTCCCACGTGTCCAGGTGGGCGTCGAAGTGCAGCAGGGCAACGGGCTCGCCCGCCCGGGCGGAGGCGGCGCGCAACAGCGGCAGCGCGATGGTGTGGTCGCCGCCGATGGTCATGAGCGAGGAGCCGTCCTCGGTGAGGTCCATCGCGTCCTGCTGGATCGTCTCGATGGCCTCGCCGATGGCGAACGGGTTCACCGCCATGTCCCCGGCGTCCACCACCTGGGCCTGCGCGAAGGGCGAGGTGTCCGTGGCGGGGTTGTACGGGCGCAGCAGCCGCGAGGACTGCCGGACGTGGCCGGACCCGAAGCGTGCACCGGGGCGGTAGGAGACGCCGGCGTCGAACGGGACACCGACCACCTTGATCTCCGGGGCGACGCCGGCCGCGGCCGCCTCGTCCAGGCGCGGCAGCAGCGCGTAGGTGGGGGCGCCGCCGTAGCGGGGCACGAGGGCGGAGTTCACGGGGCCGAGGCGGCCGTTGTCCTCGACGCGGGGGATCTCGAGCATTTGGATGTCCTCTCTGGGCGGTTCGGTTCGGTTCGGTCTGGTCGGTCTGGTCTGTCCGGTGCGGGCGTGCCGCACGGGGTCACGCGTGGCCCACGAGGGTCCACAGCACGACGGCGGGGCGGTCGTCCGGATTGGCCCACGAGTGAGGCTCGCGGCCGGGGAAGGTGACGGTGTCCCCCTCCTCCAACAGGTGCACGGCCTCGGTGGTCCGCAGCTCGAGGCGGCCGGTGACCACGTGCACCGCCTCCACGCGGCAGTCCACGGTGTACAGCTCCGCCTCCCCGCGGCCGCGCGGTGCGATGTCCGCGCGCAGGATCTGCAGGTCGCGACTGCCGCGCGGGGTGATCAGGCGCTCGCGGATGCCCTCGCCGCCGAGGCTGACCGCGGGGGCGTCG
Organism: Micrococcus sp. KRD026; assembly: GCF_017168445.1. Classification (NCBI taxonomy): domain Bacteria; kingdom Bacillati; phylum Actinomycetota; class Actinomycetes; order Micrococcales; family Micrococcaceae; genus Micrococcus; species Micrococcus sp. KRD026. The sequence continues at coordinate 225,885 of NZ_JABFBA010000005.1, forward strand.
GCGAGGCGCACGACCGTCACCTCGGGCGCGTCCAGGACGTCGCCCGGGCTCGCGCCGAGCACCTGGCACAGGGTCACGAGCGTGCTCACGGACGGGCTCGTCAGGTCCCGCTCGAGGCGGGAGAGGAATCCCTTGCTGACGCCGGCCGCCTCGGCGAGCTGGGCCACGGTGAGCCGCCGCGCCTCGCGCAGCGCGCGCAGCCGGCGGCCGATCAGCGCCTGGCCCGGCGCGGTCTCGAGCGGGAGGGCCTTCATCGCGTTCCTCCCGACGTCGGCCAGGCGAGGACGCGGGCCGGGGCGCCGTCGCCGCCGGCCAGGGGCAGCGGATGCACCTCGAGCCGGAGGCGGGCGGACCAGTCGGCGCGCGGCGCCGCCCCTGCGGGGCGGAGCGCGTCCAGCCCCACGAGGTTCTCGACGATGATCCCGTCGCCGCCGAGGAAGGCCGCGTGGGCAGGAAGGTCGGGCTCACCGGCTAGCCCGGTGGGATCGGGACTGAGCATGTCCACCCCCAAGAGACGGATGCCACGATCCCACAGCATGGCCGCGGCCTCGCCTGTGAGGAAGGGATGACGCGCGCGGAGGAGGTCGTCGCGCCAGTGTCGATCCCAGCCCGTGGCCATCAGGAGTCGGGCGGGCGTCTGCGCATCCGTGCCGGGCAGGAGGGGGGCCAGGCGCGCGGCGGAGATCGACTCCCCGGGGGCGAGCCCGGCCAGACCGAGGACGAGGGCGTCCCCGCACAGCTCGTCCCAGGTCAGCCCCTCGACGGTGCGGCCGCCCGGCACGGTGTGGCACGGGGCGTCCACGTGGGTGCCGGCATGCGAGCCGATCTTGAGGGCCGTGACCGCGACCCCGTCCTGGGCGACGGTGAGGGCGGGGCGGATACGCACACCTGGATCGCCCGGGTACACGGGCATGCGGTCCTCCAGGGGGCGCGAGAGGAGCAGGGGGGCAACGGAGTCAGGCGCCACGGCGTCCCTCGATCGACGCGCCGGCCTCGGGGCGGGCTTCCGGCCGGTGACGCGGCCAGGCGAGCAGGGCGTAGAGCAGGGCGCTCAGGAGGAACACCGGGACGGTGGCACCGACGGGACTGGGCCACACGTCTGTGAGCAGCCACGACGTCGCGGCGCCGACGGCCCACACGGCGACTGCTCGTCCGTGCACACCCCCGCGGAACCAGGCGCGCGGGCCACGGGCCACGAGCACGTCCAGGGTGGTGCGGCGGCCCTGGAGCACGTAGTCCACGAGGATCACGGCGAACACCGGCACGAAGAAGGCGCCGATCAGCGCAAGGAAATCTGTGAAGCGGGTGAGCAGGTCGAACCACATCGCACCGATGACGCTCACCGCGCCGAGCACCAGGGCGACGGGCACGAACGGAAGGGGCCGGCTCAGCGAGGCGTGGGTGACCGACGTCGCCATCCCGTAGACCACCATCGTGTTCGTGGCCATGACCGAGAGGAACATCACCACGGCCAGCGGCCACCCGAAGGCCGCGACGAGGGTCGCCGGGTCGAAGGGGGTGGCCGCGGCGTCGCCCCGGAGCACATGAGCGAAGGCCGTGAGGCCCAGGCTCATCGCGATGACGGTGGACAGGGTGTAGCCGATGCCGGAGCCCAGCGCGGCCGCGCGCGGGGTGCTCGCGTTCCGGGTGATGTCGGCGGAGAGGACGGTCCACGAGATGGCCGTGGCGAAGACGAGATCGAAGGCGAGGGCGGGAGTCAGCCCGACGGCGGGGTCCACCGGGATCGACGCCAGCTCGGCCGGGCCGTGGGCACGGAAGGCGGTGACGAAGATCCCGGCCATCACGGCGAGCATCACGAGGGCGAGCCAGGGTTCGATCCGCGCGATGCCCTCGTGCCCGAGGATCGCCAGGGCCACGACGACGAGCTGGCACAGGACCGCGAAGAGCAGCGGCGAGGAGAATCCGGTGGCCGCGGACACCAGGGCGTCCACCGCGAGGCCGGCCAGCATGGCCTGCACCCAGGACCACCCCATCAGGACCACCACGTTGAACGTCACCGGCAACAGAGATCCGCGGTGGCCGAAGGCCGCACGGGTCAGCGCCATGGTGGGCAGACCGGTGCGGGCGCCGATGACCCCGACCCCCACCAGGACAAGGGCGCCGAGGACGGTGCCGAGCACGATGCTGGTCAAGGCGGTGGCATAGGAGACCCCGGGCTGGAAGAGGGTCCCCGTCAGAAGCGTGGTGACCACGAGGTTGGCGGCCAGCCAGATCAGGAGCATGCGGAGCGTGCTCACGGTGCCGCGGGGCGGTGTCTGGACGACATGCTCGGACACACGCGCTCCTCTCGTTCGGCCCGGAGCCTGCGCCCCGTCACCCTGGACGACATGTTGTCTGATAAGCAACATGTGTTTACCGTAGACCCGGATCGTGTGATCGGCAACACGCCGATCACTCCTGTCCCGCCGCGGCGCCCCCACATCCGGCGCCCCGGATCCCCTCGCCCCAAGGACCGCCCGTGACCCTCGACCTGACCATCGTCGCCGTCTACCTGGTCGGCATGCTCGCCTTCGGCTGGTGGGGCAAGGCCCGCGCCGCCAGCTCGGAGGACTACCTCGTGGCGGGCCGCCGTCTCGGGCCGGTGCTGTTCACCGGCACCATGGCCGCCGTCGTGCTCGGCGGCGCCGCCACCGTGGGCGGCGTCGGCCTGGGGTACGAGTTCGGGCTCTCCGGCGCGTGGCTCGTGGCCGCCATCGGCGTCGGCGTGCTCATCCTGTCGGTGGCGTTCGCCCCGATCCTGGCCCGCCTGAAGATCTACACCGTCTCGCAGATGCTGCGCCTGCGGTACGGCCGCGGCGGGGCCTCGCACGCCTCCTCCTTCGTGATGCTCGCCTACACGCTCATGCTCGCCGCCACCTCCACGGGCGCCTACGCGTCGATCTTCGTGGTGCTCTTCGGCTGGGACCGCTGGCTGTCCGTCCTGGTGGGCGGCGGCATCGTGCTGGCCTACTCCGTGCTCGGCGGCATGTGGTCCATCACCCTGGCGGACATGGCCCAGTTCCTCATCATGACCATCGGCCTGTTCGCCCTCATGCTCCCCCTCTCCCTGGCCAACGCCGGCGGCTGGAGCGCCATGCAGGAGCGCCTGGGCGCCGAGTTCTTCAGCTGGGACGGGATCGGCGTGCAGTCGATCGTCACCTACTTCGTGATCTACACCCTCGGCCTGCTGATCGGCCAGGACGTCTGGCAGCGCGTGTTCACGGCCCGCTCCCCGCGCGTGGCCCAGATCGGCGGTGCCACCGCGGGGCTGTACTGCATCGGGTACGGCGTCGCCGGCGCCGTGATCGGCATGGCCGCCCGCACGGTCACCGCGGACATCGCCGCCACGGACGACGTGTTCGCGTGGGTCGCCCAGAACCTGCTGCCCGTCGGCGTGGGCGGCGTGGCCCTGGCGGCCGCCGTCGCGGCCATGATGTCCACCGCCTCGGGGGCGATCATCGCGGCCTCGACCGTGATGCGCACCGACATCCTCCCGATCCTCCGCGGCGAGGCCGCCGCGTCCGAGGACGGCGCCACCGCCGAGGACCAGGCTCCGGAGACCGCGGCGGAGCTCGCCTCGAACCGCGGCTGGGTGCTGCTGCTCGGCGCCGTCGTGCTGGGGCTGGCGATCGTCGTCCCGGACGTGGTGGCGGCCCTGACCATCGCGTACGACATCCTCGTGGGCGGCCTGTTCGTCGCGATCGTCGGCGGCCTCGTGTGGAAGCGCGGCACCGGCACGGCGGCCCTGTGGTCCATGGTGGCCGGGACGGTGGGCACCCTCGGCACCATGGGCTGGCTCGAGCTGAACGCGGCCGAGCCCTTCGAGGGTGTTTTCGCGAACGAGCCGATCTACGTCGGTCTGGCCGCCTCCGCCGTCGTGTACGTCCTCCTCAGCCTGATGACCCGGCCCACCGACCCCGCGGTCCTCGAGGCCTGGCGGGTGCGCTCCCGCCACGGCGTCGACCCCGCGGTCCGAGCGCAGGTCTGACCCACGCTCCCGGGGCCTGTGATCCTCCGACGCCCACACGATGGCCGAGGCCACGTGGTGCGGCGGGCGGCGGCGGGCGACCCTTCCCGCGGGCTCCCCCCGGCCCCTAGTGTCTCCGTACAGCCTGAGACCGGGACTCCCCCTCGGGTTCGCCCCGTCTCTCGCCCCACCTGGGGCCTCGCTGGAGACAGAAAGGCAACGGTTCCCATGACCACCAAGAATCGCGCCGTGGCATTCCACGGCATCAAGGACGTGCGCGTCGACGAGCTGGACTTCCCCAAGCTGGAGATGCCCGACGGCTCCGCCGCCCCGCACGGCGTCATCCTCAAGATCGTCGCGACCAACATCTGCGGCAGCGACCTGCACATCTACCGCGGGTCCTTCCCCGCGCCCGAGGGCATGGTGCTGGGTCACGAGATGACCGGCCAGGTGCTGGAGATCGGCAGCGACGTCCAGTTCCTGAAGGAGGGTGACCTCGTCTCCGTGCCGTTCAACGTGGCCTGCGGCCGCTGCCGCAACTGCCGCGCCGGCCGGACCGAGATCTGTGAGACCGCCAACCCGGAGCAGGCCTGCGCCGCCTACGGCTTCAATCTGGGCGGCTTCCAGGGCGGGCAGGCCGAGTACCTGTTCGTGCCGTACGCGGACTTCCAGCTGCTGCGCTTCCCGGACCAGGAGCAGGCGATGGAGAAGATCCTGGATCTGACCGTGCTCTCGGACATCCTCCCGACGGCGTTCCACGGCCTCATGGAGGCCGGCGCCAAGCCCGGCTCCACCGTCTACATCGCCGGTGCCGGCCCCGTGGGCCGGTGCGCCGCGGCCGCCGCTCGGCTGCTGGGCGCCTCGTGCATCATCGTGGGCGACCAGGACGCCTCGCGGCTGGAACTGGTGCGCAAGCACGGCTGCGAGACCATCGACCTCTCCGCCACGGAGAACCTGCAGGACGCCGTGAACGACATCCTCGGCGAGCCGATGGTGGACTGCGCGGTGGACTGCGTCGGCTCCGAGGCCCACGGCCTGGGCTCCGCGTCCGATGAGATGCAGCCGATCGCCGCCGTGAACCAGGTCCTGGACATCACCCGTCCGGGCGGCGCCACGGGCATCATCGGCATCTACGGGCCGAACCCGATCGCGGAGACGAAGGCCGAGCAGGAGGGCACCTTCCCGGTGGACTTCGGCAAGGCCTGGATCAAGTCGCCCCACATCATCGGCGGCCAGGCGCCCATCATGCGCTACAACCGCCAGCTGATGATGTCGATCCTGTGGGACCGGATGCCGTACCTGACGGAGATGGTCAACCCGCGCGTGATCACCCTGGACGAGGCACCCCAGGCCTATGCGGAGTTCGACCAGGGGTCCCTGGAGAAGTTCGTCATCGACCCCCACGGCATGATCGCCCGCTGAGCGGTCCGCCCCCGGAGGCACGACGGCGCCCCTCACCTGCCCGCGCAGGTGAGGGGCGCCGTCGTCGTCCGCGGATCATGCCGCGTGCAGCAGCGTGGCGGTGATCCCGAGGCCCGCCAAGCCCACCACCAGCGCGACCATGCAGGACACCGACGCCAGGGCCGGCCGGGCCTGCTCCCGCGCGATTCCGTCCGCGTGCGCCACGTAGCGCCGGCGCTGCGTGGCCAGCACCGCCGCCCCGCCGACGGCCGCCACCACCGCAGGCCCGAACGCCCACGCGCCGACGGCCGGCCACCACCTCAGGAACGTGAGGCTGAGGACGCCCAGCGCCAGGACCGTGCGGCCCCAGCTCATCACGGTGCGCTCGGGCTGCAGCCCCGGGTCGTGATGCAGACGCATCGCCTCAGCCCCGCGGCAGGACGACGGCGGCCAGCAGCACCACGACGGCCAGCACGACGCCCCCCGCGAGGACCGGGACGATCAGCGGCAGCGGCAGCGGACGGCCGCGGCGCATCGCCCGCTCCACCCGGAGCCAGCGCGCGCCCGCGCCCAGGGCGAGCAGCGCCGCCAGGACGAGCAGCACCGTGCTCAGCACCACCCGGACCGGCGGCGCGAAGAGGGCGCCGGTGAACGCCTCCACCGCGACCCCGCCGGCCAGCAGCGCCAGCGCCGTCCGGACCCAGGCCAGGAACGTGCGCTCGTTGGCGAGCGTGAACCGGGGGTCCGGCTCCTCCCCGCCCGCCAGGAGGCGGTGCTGCCAGGCCGGCCGGCCGCCGTCGTGGGCGGCGGTCTCGGGGCCGTCGGGGGTCTCTGCTGCGTCCATGCGGCCATGGTAGCGACGGCGTAGACTGGCCGGTCGGGCGCGCCCGGCCGCGACGGCGCCGCCCGTCCCCGCCCGCCCATCCGATGG
>NZ_JABFBA010000005.1:232283-261980 GCF_017168445.1 Micrococcus sp. KRD026
CCCATGAGCCCCGCCCACACCGCCACGCCCGCGGCACGTCCCGAGCCGACCCGCGAACAGGTCCGACGCTGGCGCCGCTACCTCGCCGACGAGATCGCCGAGGGCCAGATCTACCGCGACATCGCCGCTCGCAAGGACGGCGTGGAGCGCGACATCCTGCTCGGCCTCGCCGAGGCCGAGCGCCGCCACGAACAGCACTGGCGGGCCCTCCTGGGCGAGCACGCCGAGAACCCGCCGCGCCCCTCCCTGCACCGCATCCTGCTGCGCTGGCTCGCGCGGATCTTCGGCTCCGTGTTCGTGCTGGCCCTGGCCCAGCGCGCCGAGTCGGACACTCCCTACGCGGAGGACCAGGACGCCCCCGAGGGCATGGTGGCGGACGAGGCCATCCACGAGGAGGTCGTGCGCGGCCTCGCCGCCCGGGGTCGCGAGCAGCTGGCCGGCAACTTCCGCGCCGCCGTCTTCGGCATGAACGACGGGCTGGTCTCCAACCTGGCGCTCGTGATGGGCATCGGCGCGACGGGCGTGGCGCCGTCCGTCGTGCTGTTCACCGGCGTGGCCGGCCTGCTGGCGGGCGCGCTGTCCATGGCGGCCGGCGAGTACGTCTCGGTGCGGTCCCAGCGGGAGCTGCTCGAGGCCTCCTCCCCCACCCAGATCACCCTCGAGGCGGCCCAGCACCTGGACCTGGACCACAACGAGCTCACGCTCGTCTACCTGGCCCGCGGCATGACGCCCGAGGACGCCGAGCACCGCGCGCTCGAGCGCCTCGGCTATCTCACGTGCGACTGCAACCCGCAGTTCTCCGCCCGTCCCGACGGCTCCCAGGGGCCGGTGGACCACTCGGACTCCTTCGCGGAGATCGGCTCGGCGTGGAGCGCCTCCCTGTCCAGCTTCGCGTTCTTCGCCTCCGGCGCACTCATCCCGATCCTGCCGTACATCTTCGGCATGTCCGGGCTGTGGGCCCTGGGCCTGGCGGCGGCGATGGTGGGCGTGGCCCTGCTCTTCACCGGCGGTGTGGTCGGGCTGCTGTCCGGCTCCTCACCGCTGGCTCGGGGCCTGCGCCAGCTCGCGATCGGCTTCGGCGCCGCTGCCGTGACGTACGTGCTCGGCCTGCTCTTCGGCGCGAACGTGGGCTGACGGGCGCCCACCGCCTGCTCCGCCCCGCACAGCACACGGCCCCTGCCCCTCAGGACGAGGGACAGGGGCCGTGGTGCATCCGCCTGCCGGTGCGGAGCGCCGGCATCGGCGCCCCCCACCGCGGGATCAGGCCTGGGCCTGCAGGATCTCCCGCATGAGCTGGGCGGTCTCGGACGGGGTCTTGCCGACCTTCACGCCCGCGGCCTCGAGGGCCTCCTTCTTGGCCTGCGCGGTGCCGGCGGAGCCGGAGACGATGGCGCCGGCGTGGCCCATGGTCTTGCCCTCCGGGGCGGTGAAGCCGGCCACGTAGCCGACGACCGGCTTGGTGACGTTGGCCTTGATGAACTCGGCCGCACGCTCCTCGGCGTCGCCGCCGATCTCGCCGATCATCACGATGGCCTGGGTGTCCGGGTCGGCCTCGAACGCCTCGAGGGCGTCGATGTGGGTGGTGCCGATGATCGGGTCGCCGCCGATGCCGATGGCGGTGGAGAAGCCGAAGTCACGCAGCTCGTACATCATCTGGTAGGTCAGCGTGCCGGACTTGGACACGAGGCCGATGGGGCCGGAGCCGGTGATGGTGGCCGGGGTGATGCCCGCCAGGGCCTCGCCCGGGGTGATGACGCCGGGGCAGTTCGGGCCGATGATGCGGGTCTTCGGCTTGCCGTCCTCGCCGGTCTTGGACTGGGACAGGGCGAAGAACTCGGCGGTGTCCTGCACCGGGATGCCCTCGGTGATGACCACGAGCAGCGGGATCTCGGCCTCGATGGCCTCGATGGCGGCGTCCTTGGCGAAGGCCGGCGGCACGAAGGCCACGGACACGTCCGCACCGGTCTTCTCCATGGCCTCCTTGACGGTGCCGAAGACGGGCAGCTCGACGGCGTTGCCGTCCTTGTCCTCGTGGGACACGGTGGTGCCGGCCTTGCGGGCGTTCACGCCGCCCACGATGTTCGTGCCGGCCTTGAGCATGAGGCGGGTGTGCTTGGTGCCCTCACCGCCGGTGATGCCCTGGACGATGACCTTGGAGTCCTTGTTCAGGTAGATCGACATAGCTGTTTCCTCAGTCTTTCCGAACGGTCAGTTCGCGGAGTGGGCGAGCTCGGCGGCCTTGTCGGCGCCCTCGTCCATGGTGGCGGCCAGGGTGACGAGCGGGTGGTTCGCCTCCTGCAGGATGCGGCGGCCCTCCTCCACGGCGTTGCCGTCCAGGCGCACGACCAGCGGCTTGGTGGCGGTGTCACCCAGGATCTCGAGGGCCTTGACGATGCCGTTCGCGACCTGGTCGCACGCGGTGATGCCGCCGAAGACGTTCACGAACACGGACTTGACCTGCTCGTCGCCCAGGATGACGTCGAGGCCGTTGGCCATGACCTCGGCGTTGGCGCCGCCGCCGATGTCCAGGAAGTTGGCCGGCTTCACGCCGCCGTGCTGCTCGCCGGCGTACGCGACGACGTCGAGGGTGGACATCACGAGGCCGGCGCCGTTGCCGATCACGCCGACCTGGCCGTCCAGTTTCACGTAGTTGAGGCCGTTGGCCTTGGCCTTGGCCTCCAGCGGGTCCTCGGTGCGCTCGTCGACGAGGGCGGCGTGGTCCTCGTGGCGGAACGCCGCGTTGTCGTCGAGGGAGACCTTGCCGTCCAGGGCGAGGATCGTGCCGTCGCCGGTCTTCACCAGCGGGTTCACCTCGACGAGGGTGGCGTCCTCCTTCTCGAAGACCTCCCAGAGCTTCTGGATGACCTCGGCGACGTCGGCGCGCAGCTCCTCGGGGAAGCCCGCCTCGGTGACGATCTTCTGGGCGGTCTCGGCGTCGATGCCGGTCAGCGGGGAGACGGGCACCTTGGCGAGGGCCTCGGGGCGCTCCTCGGCGAGCTGCTCGATCTCCATGCCGCCCTCGACCGAGCACATGGCCAGGTAGGTGCGGTTGGCGCGGTCCAGCAGCACGGAGAAGTAGTACTCCTCGGCGATGTCGGCGCCCTGGGCGATCATGACCTGGTGCACGGTGTGGCCCTTGATGTCCATCCCCAGGATGGCCTTGGCGTGCTCGTAGGCCTCGTCGGCCGTCTTGGCGACCTTCACGCCGCCGGCCTTGCCGCGGCCGCCGACCTTCACCTGCGCCTTGACGACGGTGACGCCGCCGATCTTCTCCGCGGCCGCCTTGGCCTCGTCCGGGGTCTGCGCAACGATGCCGGCCAGCACGGGGACGCCGTGCGCCTCGAACAGATCGCGCGCCTGGTACTCATACAGGTCCACGGTGGTGTGTCCTTCTTGGTCGAAGACAGGGTCTGCCGGCCTCGCCCGCGGGCGCGGCCGACGTCGACGCCCCCTCCGTGGCCGGGCCGGGCGCGGGGGCACGGCGGGGCGGCGGACGGCGGCGTTCCACGGCTCACTGTAGTCCACGCCCCGGGGCGACCGGGGGGTCGGCGGGCCGGTCCCGTCAGCCCTCGACCTTCGTCAGCGGGGCGTAGCGCAGCAGCAGCCGCTTCTGCGCCCCGGTGGCGTCGAAGGTGACGGTCGCGACGGTCTTGTCCCCCGCGCCCGCGACGGCGTCCACGCGCCCCTCGCCGAACGTGGCGTGGGAGACGCGGTCGCCCGGGCTGAGCGCCACGATCTCCTTCTGCGGCTGCACCCGGCTCGGCGCCTTCCCGCGCACCACGCCGGAGGGCACCGTGAGGTCCGCCGGCTCGTCCCCGCGGGTGAGGCGCTGGGGTCGCGCGCCGTCGTCGTCCCGGGACCGCCAGGCCGGCCGGCCGCCCCCGAACCGCCCCGCGTAGCGCGAGGTGCCGGCGCCGGTCAGGCTCAACGAGCCGGCCGAGCGGGTGGTGCCCTCCCGCTCCCAGTCGATGAGCGTCTCCGGGATCTCCCCGAGGAACTGGCTGGGCGGGTTGAACTGGTGCTGGCCCCACAGCGAGCGTGCCTCGGCGCGCGTCAGGAACAGGCGACGGCGGGCGCGCGTCAGGCCCACGTAGGCCAGACGGCGCTCCTCCGCGAGCTCCTTCTCGTCCGTCATCGAGCGGGCGTGCGGGAACACCCCGTGCTCCATGCCCGTCAGGAACACCACGGGGAACTCGAGGCCCTTGGCGGTGTGCAGCGTCATGAGCGTGACCTGGCCCTGCTGCTCGGCGAGCGCCTCGCCCTCCACGTCCGGGGCCGTGGGCAGCTGGTCTGCGTCCGCCACGAGCGCCACCTGCTCGAGGAAGTCGGACAGGGTGCCGTCCGGGTGCGTCGTCTCGAAGGAGCGGACGACGGCGACGAGCTCGCCGAGGTTGTCCGCGCGGGACTCGTCCTGCAGGTCCTCGGACTCGCGGAGGGCGGCCAGCATCCCGGACTGCTCGAGGACGGCCTCCAGGACGGTGGCCGGGCCGGCGGACTCGGCGACCTGGCCGAGGTCGTCCATCATCTGCACGAAGCCGCGGACGGCCTTGAGCGAGCGGGCGGCCATGCCGGGGGCGTTCTCGGCGTCGCGCAGGGCCGCGGAGAACGTGGAGCGGTTGCGCTCGGCCCACGCGGCGATGGCGCCCTCGGCCCGGTCCCCGATGCCCCGTTTGGGCTCGTTGAGGATGCGGCGCACGTTGACGTCGTCGTCGGGGTTGACGATCACCCGCAGGTAGGCGAGCGCGTCCTTGATCTCCTTGCGGTCGTAGAAGCGCGTGCCGCCGATGACCCGGTACGGGATGCCGCGCGTCACCAGCCGCTCCTCGAGCGCGCGGGACTGCGCGTTGGTCCGGTAGAACACGGCGACGTCGGCCGGGCGGATCCCGTCCTCGTCCTGCAGCCGGTCGATGGTGGTGGCGATCCACTCCGCTTCGGCGGACTCGTTCTCCGCGGCGTAGCCGACGATCGCCGGGCCCTCCCCCTCGGCCGTCCACAGGCGCTTGGGGCGGCGGTCCGGGTTGCGCTCGATCACCGCGTTGGCGGCGTCCAGGATGGTCTGCGTGGAGCGGTAGTTCTGCTCGAGCTTGATGGTGACGGCGTCCGTGAAGTCCTGCTCGAACTCGACGATGTTGCGGATGTCCGCGCCGCGGAACGCGTAGATGGACTGGTCCGAGTCGCCGACGACGGTCAGCTCGCCGCCGGGGGTCTCCACGCCCTCGGGGTCGCCCGCCGGGCCGGCGAGGAGCCGGATCAGGCGGTACTGTGCGTGGTTGGTGTCCTGGTACTCGTCCACGAGGACGTGGCGGAACCGGCGGCGGTAGTTGTCCAGCACGCGCGGGAACGCCTCGAACATGTGGACCGTCATGCCGATCAGGTCGTCGAAGTCCAGGGCGTTGGCCTGGCGCAGGCGGGCCGTGTAGTCCCGGTAGACGGCGGCGACGGCGCGGCCCCACGGGTCCCCCTCGGCCACGGTGGCGGCGTAGTCGTCCGCCTCCACGAGCTCGTTCTTCAGGGAGCTGATGCGGTTCAGCAGGGCCTTGGGCGCGAAGCGCTTCGGGTCCAGCTCGTGCTGCTTGGCGACGGTGGTGACCAGGCGCAGGCTGTCCGCCGAGTCGTAGATGGTGAACGTGGACTTCAGCCCGATGTTGGCGGCCTCGTTGCGCAGCAGCCGCACGGCGGAGGAATGGAACGTGGAGATCCACATCCGCTGGGCGGTGGGACCGATCAGCCCGGCCACGCGCTCGCGCATCTCCGCGGCGGCCTTGTTCGTGAAGGTGATGGCGAGGATCTCGTGCGGCCGCGCCCGGCCGGTGGCGAGCAGCCACGCGATGCGGTGGGTCAGCACCCGGGTCTTGCCCGAGCCGGCGCCCGCCACGATCAGCAGCGGCGCCCCCGTGTGGGTCACCGCGGCGGCCTGCTGCGGGTTGAGCCCCGCCACGAGCGACTCGGGAGTGTGCGCCGGAGCGGCCGGGCGGGCGTCCTCGCCCCAGGCCTCGGGGTCCGCGGCCGCGCGCGTGACGGCCGGGGGCACGAGCCCGGGCAGGGCGGTCTCCGGGTCCGCGGGGCGGCGGGTCCGGTCGAGGTTCAGGGGCGTGCGTCCGAGCGCGGAGAAGAGGTCAGCCATGGCGGACCCAGTCTAGGCGCGGCCCCGGACGCGACAGGGGGCGCCGTCGTCGCCATCCCCCACCGCGCCGCCCGAGCTGGGCTGGGCGGGGCTGGGCGGGACCGGACCGGCTCGGCCGGTCTGGGAGGATGGACCGCGGAGGTGCCCCGTGTCCCAGAAGTCTCGCAAGTCCCGTCCGCGCCCGTCGCGGCCCGCCGCGCGCCCGGTCGCCGAGTCCCCGCGCTCCCGTCCCACGCTGCGGGACGTCAACGTCCGTGAGGACCTCGCCGCGGCCGCTGAGCGCGAGGGCAGCCCGGCGATCCCGGTGAGCGCGCTGATCGTGACCACCCTGCTCGTGGGCGCGTACCTCCATCTGCTGGTGCTGCAGCAGATGACCCAGCTCAGCGGCGGCCTGGCGATGCCGGACTCCCTGCTGTTCTACGGGCAGGACCACATCCGCGCGCTCTCCGCGGTCATGGACGAGGACGCCCGCGGCCAGCTGAACTGGGTGCACAAGACGGCCGGCGTGATCTTCCCGATCGCCGTGGCACTGACGGTCACCGCGGTCGGCGCATGGCGCCTGCGTCCCGTCGGCGCCAAGTGGGCCGTCTTCGGGCTGGGCGTGCTGTTCGCGGTCGTGGACATCTGCGAGAACATCGCGATCGAGCAGGCGATCGCCGCCGGCGGCCCGGGCACCGGCCTGGCCGCCGCCCTGACGCTGACCCGCTGGGTCCTGCTGGCGCTGCTCGCGCTGGCGGTGGCCGTGATGCTGTGGGCCGGGCGGCGCCGTCGTGGTCGCGCCACGCGGGCGGCCTGAAGGGCTCGGCTAGACTCGCTCACCGGACCGACGCACGGTCCGCGCCCCAGTAGCTCAGTTGGATAGAGCGACCCTCTCCTAAAGGGTAGGCCGTCGGTTCGATTCCGGCCTGGGGCACCTGGGCGGCCGGTCCGGTCGCCGCCTCATTCCGCGTCGGCGAACTGCGTGGTGTAGAGCTCCGCATACCGCCCGCCCGCCGCGAGCAGCGCGGCGTGCGTGCCGCGCTCCACGATCCGCCCGGCCTCGACCACGAGGATCTCGTCCGCGCTGCGCACGGTGGAGAGCCGGTGCGCGATCACGATCGCGGTCCGCCCGGCCAGCGCCTCCCCCAGCGCCTCCTGGATGGCGCGTTCGTTGGTGGAGTCCAGCGCCGCCGTCGCCTCGTCCAGCACCACGACGCGCGGAGCCGCCAGCAGCAGCCGCGCGATCGTCATGCGCTGCCGCTCGCCGCCGGAGAGGCGGTAGCCGCGCTCGCCGACCACGGTGTCCAGCCCGTCCGGCAGCGCCTCGACCACGGGGCGCAGGCGGGCCCGCTCGACGGCGTCCCACAGCTGCTCGTCCGTCGCGTCGGGGCGGGCCAGCGTCAGGTTGGCGCGCACGGTCTCGTGGAAGAGGTGGCCGTCCTGGGTCACCATGCCCACGGCCCGCTGCAGGTCCGCGAACGCGAGGTCCCGCACGTCCACGCCGCCGATCTCGACGGCGCCGGAGGTGACGTCGTGCAGGCGCGTGACGAGCGAGGCTATGGTGGACTTGCCCGCACCCGAAGAGCCCACGAGGGCCACGGTGGCCCCGGCGGGCACGGCCACGTCGATCCCGTGCAGCACCTCCTCGCCGCCGCGCGTGTCCAGCACGGCGACCTCCTCGAGGGAGGCCAGGGACACCTGCTCCGCGGTGGGGTAGGCGAAGCGCACGTCCCGCAGCCGCACGGACAGGGGCCCCTCCGGCAGGGCCGCGGGCCGCGCGGGCTCCGTGATGAGCGGCTCCAGGTCCAGGACCTCGAACACGCGCTCGAAGCTCACGAGCGCGCTCATGATCTCCACGCGGGCGTTCGCCAGCGCGGTCAGGGGGGGCGTACAGGCGGGTCAGCAGCAGGGCGAGGGTGACGACGTCGCCGGCGTCGAGGGTGCCCGCGATCGCCTGGAGCCCGCCCACGCCGTACACGGCCGCGAGCGCGAGCGCGGAGACCAGGGTGAGCAGCGTGGTGAAGACGGCCTGGCGCACGGAGATGTCCACGCCGGTGGCGCGCACGCGGTCCGCGCGGCGGGCGAACTCGGCGGACTCGGCGGCGGGGCGGCCGAAGAGCTTGATGAGTGTGGCGCCGGGAGCGGAGAACCGCTCGGTCATCTGGTCGCCCATGGCCGCGTTGTGCCCGGCCCGTTCGCGGGACAGGTCCGCCAGCTTCGAGCCGACCGCCCGGGCCGGCACCAGGAACAGCGGCAGCATCACGAGGGACAGGACGGTGACCTGCCAGCTGGTGGCCACCATGACGCCCAGGGTCAGCGCCACGGACACCACGTTCGCGACGACGCCGGAGAGGGTCCGCGAGATCGCCGACTGCGCCCCGATCACGTCGTTGTTCAGGCGTGAGACGAGCGCGCCGGTGCGGGTGCGCTGGAAGAACGCCACCGGCATGCGCTGCACGTGGTCGAACACGGCGGTGCGCAGGTCGTAGATGACGCGTTCCCCCAGCCCGGCGGAGAGCCATTTGGTGAACACGGACAGCGCCGCGTCGAGCACGGCCACGAGGGCGATCAGCAGGGCCAGCCGCACCACGAGCCCGCGGTCCGCGCCGCCGGTGATCGCGTTGACGACGTCGCCGGCCAGCACGGGCGAGGCCACGCCGAGCACCGCGCCCACGATGGACGCCGCGACGAACACGATCAGGCGGGTGCGGTACCGGCCCGCGAACGCGATGGTCCGGCGCACCGTGCCGCGGGCGAGGCTCTGCTGGGCGTCGGACTGCCCGCGGGTCATCCGCATCATGGACATCCGTGCCGCCGACTCCATGCTCATGGGCCCCTCCGCTCTCTCGACCGTTGGAGAGTCTAGGAACCGCCGGGCACGGGCGGGCGCGATTCCGCTTCCGGCGTCAGGCCGCCAGGCGCAGGTAGTCCCGCCACGCTTCGGCGGGCCGCTCCAGCTCGCGGATCCGCCACTGGGCCCCGCGCGGGCGCACCGGCTCCACCCGCAGCCGCCAGCCCAGGGCCTCGAGCGAGCGGTCCGCCTTCGCCCCGTTGCAGCGCAGGCAGCAGGCCACGAGGTTCTCCCACGAGTTCTCGCCGCCCCGCGAGCGCGGCCGCACGTGGTCCACGGTGGTGGCGTGGGCGCCGCAGTAGGCGCAGCGGTGTCCGTCCCGGCGCAGCACGCCCTTGCGGGAGACCGGGGCCGCGTCCGTGTGGGGCACCCGGATGTACTGGTGCAGCAGGATCACGAGGGGCCGGCCCCACGCGCGGGTGGGGCTGCGCATCGGGTCACCGGCGTCCTCGAGCACGCTCGCCTTGCCGGTGGCCACGAGCAGCAGCGCCCGGCGGTCGGAGACGACCGAGAGGGGTTCGTAGCCGGCGTTGAGGACGAGTGTGCGCATCGGGGGCCTCGGAAGCGTGGGGACACAGGGGCGTCGTGTCCCCACGCTAGACGCGGGTGCATCGGCGCGCCGCGTGTCGCCTGCGGCGGCGGAAGAGGTTCACCGGCCCGTCACCGGGCCATCACGCCCCCGTCACGCACGACGACGGCGCGCCGCGCCTCAGCCGTCGAGACGCTCGACCCACACGTGCGCGGCCGTGGCCTCGGCCAGCTCGAGGGCCCCGCCGTCCGCGGCCGCGCCGTCCTCCGCCTCGCCCTCGACCCGGATGTACCCGGCGTCGCGGGCGGCCTCGGCACGCACCACACGGCCGGGGGTCACGCCGGCGCCGGCCAGCTGGGCCAGCAGCTCGGGGTCGGTCTGCACGCCCTCGGCCAGCCCGCGGACGCGGAACCGGCCGGCGGTGGCGGCCTCCTCGGAGAGCCGGGCGCCCGCCAGGCCCATGTCGCGGCTCCAGTCCTCGGCGGAGGCCTGCTCGGGCCGGGGCGGGATCGGGGTGCCGTAGGGGGTCTCGGTGGGGTTCTCCAGGAGCGTGAGCAGGCGGCGCTCCACCTGGTCGCTCATCACGTGCTCCCAGCGGCAGGCCTCCTCGTGGACGAGCTCCCACTCGAGGCCGATCACGTCCGCGAGCAGGCGCTCGGCCAGGCGGTGCTTGCGCAGCACGGACACGGCCCGCTCGCGGCCCGCCACGGTCAGCTCCAGCCGACGGTCCGCGCCCACGTGCACCAGCCCGTCCCGCTCCATGCGGGCCACGGTCTGGGAGACGGTGGGGCCGGAGTGCTCCAGACGCTCGACGATGCGGGCGCGCAGCGGGGGGATGCCCTCCTCCTCGAGCTCGAGGATCGTGCGCAGGTACATCTCGGTGGTGTCGATCAGATCCGTCATGGCACGTCCTCTTCCCTCGGGCTCTTCGTCCCGGACATCCTAGCGAGGCGTGAGTCACGTGGACGGCCGGTGGTCCCGGGCGCGGGAGAATGGGCGCGACCCGCGACCCCGAAGCGTCAGGAGCACGCATGACCTCCCCCGCCGAGATCACCATCCCCCAGGACCTGCTGCCGGCCGACGGCCGCTTCGGCGCCGGCCCCTCCAAGGTCCGCCCCGAGCAGCTGAGCGCGCTCCAGGACGCAGCCGGGCTGCTCGGCACGTCGCACCGTCAGAAGCCGGTCAAGGACCTGGTGGCGAGCGTCCGGTCGGGCGTCGCCGAGCTGTTCTCGGCGCCGGAGGGCTACGAGGTGATCCTCGGCGTCGGCGGCTCCACCGCGTTCTGGGACGCGGCCGCCTTCAGCCTGGTCCGCGAGCGCGCCCAGCATCTGAGCTTCGGCGAGTTCGGCTCGAAGTTCGCCAAGGCCACCGACCAGGCGCCGTTCCTGGCGCCGTCGGACATCCGCACCTCCGAGCCGGGCACCCGCCCCGAGCCGGAGGCCGTGGCCGGGGTCGACGTGTACGCGTGGCCGCACAACGAGACCTCCACCGGCGTGATGGCGCCCGTCGTCCGCCCCGCGGGCATCGACGAGGACGCGCTGGTCGTCGTCGACGCCACCTCGGCCGCGGGCGGCCTGCCGGTGGACGTGTCCGAGGCGGACGTGTACTACTTCGCGCCGCAGAAGAACTTCGCGTCCGACGGCGGTCTGTGGCTCGCGCTGTTCTCCCCGCGGGCCCTGGCGCGGGTCGCGGAGATCAAGGAGTCCGGCCGCTGGATCCCGGCGTTCCTGGACCTGGCCACGGCCGTGGAGAACTCCCTCAAGGACCAGACCTACAACACGCCCGCGCTGGCCACGCTCGTCATGCTGGACGCGCAGCTGCGCTGGATGAACGGTCAGGGCGGGCTGGACGCGATGACCGCCCGCACCGCCGACTCCTCCTCGCGCGTGTACGCGTGGGCCGAGGCGTCGTCCTTCGCCACGCCCTTTGTGGCCCGGTCCGAGGACCGCTCCGCCGTGGTCTGCACCGTCGACTTCTCCGACGACGTCGACGCGGCGGCGGTCGCCCAGGCCCTGCGCGCGAACGGCGTGGTGGACGTGGAGCCCTATCGCAAGCTCGGCCGGAACCAGCTGCGGATCGCGACCTTCGCCGCGATCGAGCCCGAGGACGTCGCGGCACTGCTGCGCTGCATCGACCACGTGGTCGAGCGCCTGGCCTGAGCCGTCCCCGGACGGGGACACGGGCCCGCGGGGGACTCCACCGCGGGCCCGTTGCGTGTCCGCCCCGGCGGGTCAGCCGGGGCGCGCCGTCTCAGCCGCGGTCGTCCGGCGCGGTCTCAGGCGCCGGGGCGCCGGGCACACGGCCCTCGGCCACGGCCTTGAGCCGCTCGCGCTCCTCCTCGTTCACGCGCTCGGCGTACGGCACCCACGGGGGCGCCACGAGCGCACCCTCCCCCGCCATGAGGCCGGTCTCGCACACGGTGACCTGCTTGGCGCGTGGGGCCCGGGCGATCGTCACGTACCAGAGCCAGCCCGCGTAGCCGGGCATGCGGCACGCGAAGCGGTGCGTCAGGAGCCGGTCGTCGTCCACGAGCACGTCCACGTGCTCCCCCACCTCGTCCGGGGCGGCCAGCCCGGCCAGCCCCGCGCGGGCGGCGTCCACGGCGGCGGCGAGCAGCTCGTCGCGGCGCGGGGCCCGGCGACGCGCGGGCGGCACGGCCGCCCTCTCCTCCGCGGGCGCGGGCTCGGCGTCGGGGCTCCGGTGGTCGACGCGCGGGGCGTCGTCGTGGGTGGTCATGGCTCAGGCCTCCAGATCGTCGGCGACACGGCGCAGCACCTGCGCCATCTTCTGCGCCTGGGCGCGCTGGGGGTAGCGGCCGCGGCGCAGGCCGTTGGAGGTCTGGTCCAGCCACGTGATGAGGTCCTCCATGAGGACGGCCATCTCGGTGGCGCCGGGTCGGTGGTTGCGGACCACCGAGGGTGCGGCGTCGAGCACGCGCAGCGAGAGCGCCTGCTTGCCGCGGCGGCCCTCGGCCACGCCGAACTCCACGCGGGTGCCTCCGCGCAGCTCGGTCACCCCGGCCGGCAGGGCCGAGGCGGGCACGTGGACCTCCTCGCCCTCGTCCGTCTGGGCGAACCCGAAGCCCTTGGTCGAGTCATAGAACTTGATGCGCCCGGTGGGCATGTGCGTCACCTGCTCCTCGTCATGTGGGTCCACCGCGTCGGGCCGGCGCCGCAGGGGCGGCCGTGCTCTCGTCTCGGGTCGGCGGGGTCCGGCACCGGCGTGGCGGTGCGCCGCGGCATCGGTGGGACCAGCCTGGCCGTGCGCCCGGAGGGGACGGCGGAGGACGTGGTCGTCAATGACCTCCCAGGATAGCCCGACTAGAGTGGCGGGCATGCCTCGGACCTCCACCCTCCCCGCCTCCGCGCCCGCCGCCGACCCCGCCGATCACCGGGGCGGTCGTGGCGTCGTCCTGGTGCTGGGCGTGGCCGTGACGGCGGTGTCCGCTCTGGCCCTGGTGGCCCTGCTGGTCGCGTACTTCCTGGCGTGGCCGGCGTCCCCGGCGCTGTTCGCGCTCGCGCTGTTCGGCCTGCCCGTCGGCTTCGGCCTGATGCTGCTGCACGTGGTGCTGGGCGCCGTCCGGCGCTCGCGCCCCTGAGCCGTCGGGCCAACGACGCCCCGTGACATCCAGCACCCTTTCAGGGTGTTCCCAGGTCGGGGCGGTTGACTGGGCCCCATGCAGCCTCAGAACCCCGAAGCACGCCTCCTGGTGGTGGACGACGAGCCCAACATCCGCGAGCTGCTCTCCACGTCCCTGCGCTACGCCGGCTTCGAGGTCACGGCCGCGGCCAACGGCCGGGAGGCCCTGGACGCCGCCGAGGAGTTCCAGCCGGACCTGGCCGTGCTGGACGTGATGCTCCCGGACATGGACGGCTTCACCGTGACCCGCCGCCTGCGCTCCGCCGGCCGTCACTTCCCCGTCGTGTTCCTCACCGCGCGGGACGGCACCGAGGACAAGATCACCGGCCTGACGGTCGGCGGTGACGACTACGTGACCAAGCCGTTCTCCCTCGACGAGGTGGTCGCCCGCATCCGCGCCGTGCTGCGCCGCACTGCCTCCCTCGACGACGACGACGCGGCGGTGCTGCGCGTGGACGATCTCGAGCTCGACGACGACGCGCACGAGGTCCGCCGCGGCGGCGAGGTCGTGGAGCTCTCCCCCACCGAGTTCAAGCTGCTGCGCTACCTCATGATGAACCCGAACCGGGTGCTCTCGAAGGCCCAGATCCTGGACCACGTGTGGGAGTACGACTTCAACGGGGACGCCTCGATCGTCGAGTCCTACATCTCCTACCTGCGCCGCAAGATCGACGTCGGCGGCCGCGAGAAGATGATCCACACCAAGCGCGGCGTCGGCTACATGCTCCGCACCGCGGACAAGCGCTGACGTGCGTGCGCGGCTCGACGCCGCGGCGGCCCGCGTCCGCCATCCGCGCGCCTGGCTGAGGGGCGCGTGGCAGGGGCAGTCCCTGCGCACCAAGCTGGTCGTGATGATCGCGGCGCTCATGCTGGCCCTGGTCGCCGTGACCGCCGTGGCGACCGCGGTGCTGTTCCGCCAGGAGGCGGTGCGCCAGCTGGACGAGGACATGGCCGCCAACCGGGACACCGTCTCGATGTACCTGGCCAACGTCGCCCAGACCGGCGAGTACTACATGCCGCAGCTGCCCATCCTGCGCTTCTACGGCGTCGTGTGGGACAACGAGGGCGCGCGGGTCGTCCAGACCCCGGTGATGCCGGGTGCGGACGAGCCGGCCCTGCCGGACATCACCCCGGCCGAGGCCCTGGAGCGCGGCTCCGCCTCCTTCGAGGTGCCCGGCACACAGCCGGACTCGAGCGGCTGGCGCGTGCAGCTGTACGGGCTCAGCAGCGGCGACGGCACCATGGCCGTGGCCCTTCCCCTGCAGAGCGTGACCTCCTCCGTCGAGCGCGTCACCTCGATCGTCGTGACCATCGGCCTGCTCGCGACGGCGGGCACCGTGATCGTGGCCAACCTGGCGGTCCAGCGCGCGTTCCGCACCCTGAACCGCGTGGAGCGCACCGCCGCCAAGATCGCCGCCGGCGACCTGAGCCAGCGCGTGGAGAGCGCGGCGCCCGACACCGAGGTGGGCCGGCTCTCCCGCTCCCTCAATGCCATGCTCGCGCACATCGAGTCCGCGTTCCGGGACAAGGAGATCTCCGAGGACAAGATGCGCCGCTTCGTGCAGGACGCCTCCCACGAGCTGCGCACCCCCCTGGTCACCATCCGCGGATTCTCCGAGCTGTACCGGCACGGCGGGCTGCGCGAGGAGGAGGACGTCGCCGCCGCCATGCAGCGCATCGAGTCCGAGGCCACCCGCATGACCCGCCTCGTGGAGGACCTGCTCACCCTGGCCCGCCTCGACGAGCAGCGCCCCCTCGAGCACGCCCCGGTGGACCTGCTCATCCTCGCGATGGACTCCATGATGGACGCCTCCGTGAACGCCCCGGACCGCAAGGTCACCCTCGTGGGCCCCGACGGCGACCGGGCGGCCCCGGCGCCCATCCTCGGCGACGAGAACCGGATGCGCCAGGTGGTGGTGAACCTCATGGCCAACGCCCTGCGCTACACCCCCGCCGGCACCCCCATCGAGATCGCGGTCGGCACCGTCGACCACCTCGGCGGCCAGGCCGGGGCGGACGGCGCGGGCCGCAGCTCCGTGATCGAGATCCGTGACCACGGGCCGGGCGTGTCCGAGGAGGACCGCGCCCGCATCTTCGAGCGGTTCTACCGCGCGGACACCTCCCGGCACCGCGAGACGGGCGGCACGGGGCTCGGCCTGGCCATCGTCGCGGCGATCGTGGCCCAGCACGGCGGCTCCGTCCGGCTGCTGGAGACCGAGGGCGGCGGCGCCACCTTCTCCGTCCACCTGCCGTGGGCGCCGTTCGAGGACGAGGCGGACGAGGACGTCGAGGACGAGCGCCCGTCCGCACGGGACACCGACGACGACGCGGCCGGCCCACCCACCGGCCCTCTCGCCCAGACCGCGCCGTCGGGCGCCGGCGCCAGCGCCGCGGACGCCGCCCGGCGCAGCCGCCTGCTGCGGGCGGCGGAGCGGTTCCGTCGCGCCTCGGCCGAGCGCCGCCGCCGGGTGTCTGCTCCTGCACAGGCGCCTCAGGCCGACGCCCCGTCCCCAGGCGGGGACGACCCGGCGGCCGGGCGCGACGCGCGTCCCTAGCGTGGTGCCCGGCGGCACCCGCCGCCCATCAGCACTCATCAGAGGGGACAGTCACATGAGCATCGTGCAGATCGACGTCGAGGACCTGCGGGCCAAGAGCGGGGCGGTGGAGGGCTCCATCGGCCGCCTCCAGGCGGAGGTGAGCACCATGGAGGCCAACCTGCGCCAGCTGCAGGACACCTGGCGCGGCCAGGCGGCCGCGAACTTCCAGGGTGTGCTCACCGAGTGGCGCGCCACCCAGCAGCGCGTGGAGGAGTCCCTGGCGGGCATCCGCCGCGCGATGGACGCCGCCGCCACCCAGTACCAGGACGCGGAGACCGCCAACGCCGCGATGTTCCGGTTCTGAGCGCCCGGAACGGTCCGGGGTGCGGCCGGCCGGCCGCGCCCCGGTCCGTGCTTCCTAGAGTGGGGGCATGACCGTCCTGATCGACCCGCCCGCGTGGCCCGCCCACGGCACCGTGTTCTCCCACCTCGTCTCCGACGCCTCCCTCGAGGAGCTCCACGCGTTCGCGCGGGCGGCGGGGCTCTCGGAGCGGGCCTTCGACCGGGACCACTACGACGTGCCCGCGCACCGACGCGCCGAGCTCGTGGCCCGCGGGGCGGTGCCCGTCACCGGACGGGAGCTGGTGCGCCGCCTCGCCGCCTCGGGGCTGCGCGTGCCCGCCCGGAGCCGCGCCGAGAAGCGCGACGTCGTCCTCGCCCGGCGCTGGGCGCGGCTGTTCGAGGGCACGGCGGCGAGCCCGGACGCGGTGACGACGGCGGGACGCGACCTGCTGGCCCGCTGGGCGGAGCCGCATCGGCACTACCACGACCCGGCCCACCTGCTCGCGGTGCTCGAGTCCGTGGACCTGCTCGAGCGGGCGGGGGCGAAGGCCGGGCCGGATCCGCGTGCGGTCCGCCTGGCCGCGTGGTTCCACGACGCCGTCTACGTCGGGGACCCCGCCGCGCCCGCCGGCCAGGACGAGGCGGACTCGGCCGCCCTGGCCCGGGACGTGCTCACCGACCCGCGGCTGGCGGTGCCGGCCGACGTCGTCGACGAGGTGGCGCGCCTCGTGTTGCTCACCGCCGCCCACGACCCCGCCCCGCACGACGCGGCCGGGGCGGTGCTCTCGGACGCGGACCTCGAGGTCCTCGGCCGCTCCCCCGAGGCCTACGCCCGCTACGTGGCCGCGGTCCGGCAGGACTACGCGCACGTGTCCGACGCGGACTGGGCCCGCGGTCGCGGCGCGGTGCTGGACGCCCTGCTGGACGCCGAGCGGCTGTATCGGACCGCCCCCGGCCGAGCACGCTGGGAGGCCGCCGCCCGCCGCAACCTGGCGGCGGAACGGGCCGCGCTGTCGGCCTGAGCGGGTCGCCCCGGTGCTCGCCCGAGACGCGGCGAGGCCCGCCTCCCCGGACGGGGAGACGGGCCTCGCAGGCTGGGCGCCCGAACGGGTCGGGCCGGCTCAGCGGCTGATCACATCATGCCGCCCATGCCGCCCATCGGGTCCATGCCCTCGGCGCCGGCGGCGGCCTTCTCGGGCTTGTCCGCGACGACGGCCTCGGTGGTCAGGAACAGGCCCGCGATGGACGCGGCGTTCTGCAGGGCCGAGCGGGTCACCTTCACCGGGTCGTTGATGCCGGCGGCCAGCAGGTCCTCGTACTCGCCGGTCGCGGCGTTCAGGCCGTGGCCGTCGTCGAGGGTCTTGACCTTGTCGGCCACGACGCCGGGCTCCAGGCCGGCGTTGAGGGCGATCTGCTTCAGCGGGGCCTCGATGGCGACCTTGACGATGTTCGCGCCGGTGGCCTCGTCGCCCTCGAGCTGCAGGCCGCCGAACGCCTTGGCGCCGGCCTGGATCAGGGCCACGCCGCCGCCGGCGACGATGCCCTCCTCCACCGCGGCCTTGGCGTTGCGCACGGCGTCCTCGATGCGGTGCTTGCGCTCCTTGAGCTCCACCTCGGTGGCCGCGCCGGCCTTGATGACGGCCACGCCGCCGGCCAGCTTGGCGAGGCGCTCCTGCAGCTTCTCGCGGTCGTAGTCCGAGTCGGTGTTCTCGATCTCGGAGCGGATCTGGGCCACGCGGCCGGCGATCTGCTCGGCGTCGCCGGCGCCCTCCACGATGGTGGTCTCGTCCTTGGTGATGACCACCTTGCGGGCGGAGCCCAGCAGGTCGAGGGTCGCGTTCTCCAGGGACAGGCCCACCTCGGAGGAGATGACCTGGCCGCCGGTGAGGATGGCGATGTCGGCGAGCATGGCCTTGCGGCGGTCACCGAAGCCCGGGGCCTTCACGGCCACGGACTTGAAGGTGCCGCGGATCTTGTTGACCACGAGGGTGGCCAGGGCCTCGCCCTCGACGTCCTCGGCGATGATCAGCAGCGGCTTGCCCGACTGCATGACCTTCTCGAGGATCGCCACCATGTCCTTCACGGAGGAGATCTTCGAGTTGACGATGAGGATGTAGGGATCCTCGAGGACGGCCTCCTGGCGGTCCGCGTCGGTCACGAAGTAACCGGAGATGTAGCCCTTGTCGAAGCGCATGCCCTCGGTGAGCTCGAGCTCGAGGCCGAAGGTGTTGGACTCCTCGACGGTGATGACGCCCTCCTTGCCGACCTTGTCCAGGGCCTCGGCGATGAGGGAGCCGATCTGCTTGTCCGCGGCGGAGATCGAGGCGGTGGCCGCGATCTGGTCCTTGGTCTCGATCTCGCGGGAGGCGGAGAGCAGCTCGGAGGTGACGGCCTCCACGGCCTTCTCGATGCCGCGCTTCAGGGACAGCGGGTCGGCGCCAGCGGCCACGTTGCGCAGGCCCTCGCGGACCAGCGCCTGGGCCAGCACGGTGGCGGTGGTGGTGCCGTCGCCGGCGACGTCGTCGGTCTTCTTGGCGACCTCCTTGACGAGCTCCGCGCCGATCTTCTCGTACGGGTCCTCGAGCTCGATCTCCTTGGCGATGGAGACGCCGTCGTTGGTGATGGTGGGAGCGCCCCACTTCTTCTCCAGCACCACGTTGCGGCCGCGGGGGCCGAGGGTCACCTTCACGGCGTCGGCCAGGGTGTTCAGGCCCTTCTCCAGGCCGCGGCGGGCCTCTTCGTCGAATGCGATGGTCTTGGCCATGTGCAGGTCCTTTCTGGACGTCGGCTTCCTACTGCTGGTGGCTGACCTGCGCCGATGCCCGCGACGGACGGCCCCTGGGGGCCTCACCGGTGGACAGGTCCTCCTCCACGGCGCCGGACCGACCGGGGTACGGCTGGCAGTCGCGCCTTCGGAGTGCTAACCCCATTATGAGCACTCGCACCGGGAGAGTGCAAAAGGTCCGCGGGACGGGAGCCCGCCCTTCCGCGGACGGCGGACGGCCCCCGGCAGAACGCCTCGGAAGGCGCCCCGCCGGGGGCCGGAAAGGGTGCGCGGCCGGCACGGCCGTACGACGGGCGGATCAGCCGGTGACGACCACCGCGACGCCCTTCACCTGCAGGTTCGGGGTCTGCAGGACCGGGAAGCCGAGCTCCTTGCCGACCGCCTCGGCGGCGGCCTTGTTGGCCGAGCCGTTGTACAGGACGGTGGAGGACTGGATGCCGTAGCCGCTCCAGTTCTTCGCGTCCACCGAGGTGTAGCCGGCGCTCGTGAGCCGCTGCGCGTAGGAGGCGGCGAGACCCTGGGTGCGGGTCGCGTTGTACACGGTGACGTGGGTGCCGCGCACGGCGGCGGACTGCGAGGCCGCACGAGAGCTCGACGCGGCCGCGGACTGCGCGGCCGCACGAGAGCTCGACGCGGCCGCGGCCTGCGAGCGCGAGGCCTCCGCCGCGGCGGCCGAACGGGACGCGGCGGCGCGCGAGGACTCCGCCGCCTGGGCGGCCGCCGCCGACCGGGACGCCTCTGCGGACTGCGCGGCGGCCTCGGAACGCGAGGCCTCCGCCGCCTGTGCCGCAGCGGCGGCACGGGACGACTCAGCGGCCTCTGCGGCGGCCTCGGAACGCGAGGCCTCCGCCGCCTGTGCCGCAGCGGCGGCCCGGGACGACTCGGCGGCCTCTGCGGCGGCCGCCTCCTGCGCCACCCGCGAGGACTCAGCCGCGGCCGCAGCCGCGGAACGGGACGCCTCCGCCGTGTCCTCGGACGGGGTGGCGGACTCGGTCGCGGATGCAGTCGACGCCGACGCGGAGGACGCCGAGGAGGACTCGGACGACGCCGACGTCGACGGCTCGACCGCCGGGGCCGTCGTGGAGCTCTCGGCGGCGACGGGCTCGGAGCGGTCGCCGGTGAGCCACGGCAGGACGACGCCCACGAACAGGCCGGCGAGCAGGACGAGGCCGGCCACCCAGAGCAGCGGGCTCAGGCGGCGACCCCCGCCCGCGGCGGTCGCGCCGGCAGCGGCGAAGGACTCGCGGTGCGCGCCGCGCTGGTCCGTGTACTCGGGGACCTCGTCGAAGCGGTCGGGCTGGTAGGCCATGGGTCAGTTCTCCTGGCGGGAAGCGGGCGTGGACGGCGGCGGATCCGCGGGTCCCCTCCGGGCCCGGCTGCGGGTGCCGCGCTTGCGCAGCAGCCGCGTGACCAGCAGGGGTCGGTAGGCCAGGGCGGCCTCACGGTCCAGCAATCCGTTCAACACCTGATAATAGGCGGTCGGAGACAGCCCCAGACGCTCTCGGACGGCGTGGTCCTTGGCCCCGCCGTACCGCCAGGTGGCGGCCTCCAGGTCCAGGACCGCACGCTCCAGGTCCGTCAGCTCGTCCCGCCGTGGCCGCGCGTCGGCACCCTCGTCCGGGTCCGGATCGGGCGAGACGGGCGTGGGGTGGGACATGGCGGCCACTGTACCCACCCGGTCTACCCTCGGGTCATGGAGTTCATCGCGCCCCTGGATCCGGGCTGGGAGGCGGCCCTCGCCCCGCAGGCCGCCGCGTTCGAGCAGGTCGGCGAGCGGCTGCGGGCCCGCCGGGCGGCCGGAGAGCAGGTGCTGCCGGCGCCGGAGCACATCCTGCGGGCGTTCCGTCAGCCGTTCGCGGACGTCCGCGTCCTCGTGCTGGGCCAGGACCCCTACCCGACGCCGGGCCATCCGATCGGCCTGAGCTTCGCGGTGGACCGCCACGTGCGGCCGCTGCCCCGCTCCCTGGCCAACATCCACCGGGAGCTGCACGACGACCTCGGCATCACCCCGCCCGCCCACGGCGACCTCTCCGCGTGGACGGACCAGGGTGTGCTGCTGCTGAACCGCGCCCTCAGCGTGCGGGCCGGCGCACCCGGCAGCCACCGCGGCCTCGGCTGGGAGCAGATCACGGAGGCCGCGGTGCGGGCCCTCTGCGCGCGCGGCACCCCGCTCGTGGGGCTGCTGTGGGGAGCCGACGCGCGGCGCATGGCGCCGCTGCTGACGGCGGCGGGGGCCGGCGTCGTGGAGTCCCCGCATCCCTCGCCCCTGAGCGCCCACCGCGGGTTCTTCGGCTCCCGGCCGTTCAGCCGGGTGAACCGGCTCCTCGAGGCGGCCGGCGCGGCCCCGGTGGACTGGCGCCTGCCCGACTGAGCCGGGCCGCCGGTCAGCCGCGCTGGTGCATCACGAGTTCGGTGGGCAGCAGCGTGCCCATCCGGTCGGTGATCGGCTTGGCCAGGGTGTTGCCGAAGGCGACGCCGGCCGCGATCGCCACGACGATGACCGCGGCGTTGAAGAGTCCCTCGACGCCCAGCAGCGTGGCCCCGGTCTCCACGGTGAACCCGTAGACGGACCGGAACATGGTGAGTCCGGGAAGCAGGAACAGCATGGACGGCAGGACGATCACGAGCGCCGGGGCCGCGAGCCGCTGGGCCACCAGGCGGCCGAGGAACCCGACCGCCGCCGCGGCGACCGCGGGCACCAGCCGGTCGCTGACCCCGATCTGTTGCGCTGCCAGGTACGCGCCGAAGCCGGCCCCGGACACGAGACCGCAGGCCAGGATCTGGGGCCACCGCGACTGCTCCACCACCGCGTCCGCCATGCCCGCGGCCATCACGAGGCCCAGCAGGAGCAGCGGCGGATAGCTCAGCGTCCCCGCCTCGGCCAGGTCCAGCTGTTCGAATCCCACGAGATCCCCGATGCCCACGGCGATCATGATCCCGGCCATCACGCCGGCGAACACGAGCAGCGCGGAGAGGAAGCGGCCCGCGGCCGTCACCGGGAAGCCGTGGATGGCGTCCTGCACCGCGGTGACGAACCTCGCCGTGGGCAGGAGCATCATGATGCCGCCGGCGATCACCAGCGCCGGGTTGACCGGCAGGTCGAGGGCGTGGGCCATCAGCGCGATCACCGTGGCCGTGATCGCCCCGAACATCGTGGAGAAGATCTCCGGGAAGCGCGCCTTGTCCGCCTGGACCTTGAGCCAGAAGACCAGCCAGGTGGAGACCATGCCCAGGGCCGCGCCCGTCCAGGTCCCGCCGATGAACGGCACGAAGCAGGCCACGAACACGCCGGAGAAGAGGACCTCGAAGACGGCGGGGAACGGCTTGGGCTGATGCCGGATCTCCACGAGCCGGCGCTGGGCCTCGGCCCGGTCCACCTCGCCCGCGGCGATCTCCTCGACGAGCCGGTGGACGGCCACGAGCCCCTCGAAGTTCACCGAGGACGAGCGGACCACCCGCTGGAGGGTGAACGGGGCCTCGCCGCGTGAGGAGTCGGGCGCGTAGTTCAGGGAGATGGACTGGTTGGTCAGGTCCACCTCGGTCTCGAGGATCCCGTAGGCCTGCGTGGCCACGATGATCGAGGTCTCCACGTCCAGCGAGGCCGCGCCGAAGCTGAACATCGTCTCGCCCAGCTTGAGCGCGAAGTCCAGGGTGGTGCGGGCCTCGAGGGCCTGCGCCTCCGCGCGGCGCTGCTGCAGCGTGGAGCGCATGCGGCGCCCGTACGGCGAGGAGTGCAGGCGGTCGGCCAGCACGAGCGCCTGCGTCGGCAGGTTCTCGACGAAGACCTCGCGGGAGCGCCGGCCGCGCCGACGCCCGCGCTTCTCGGCCGGGCCCACGGGGACCACCGGGTCCGGGACGGTGACGTCCGGCTCGGGGATCATCTCCGGGGCGGGCAGGGCTCCGTCGGCCTCCGCGGGCGCCAGGACGGAGGTGGGCACCTGCTCGGACAGCGGCGGCTCGGTCAGGGGCGCGTCCGCGGCCGGCTCCGGCAGCGTCTCCGCCTCCGGCTCGGCCGATTCCTCCGGCTCCGGCTCCGGCGCCGGGACCGGATCGGCGGCGGCGGGGCGGACCACGGGCGGCAGCGGCTCGGTCAGCTCGACGGCGACCGCGGCCGGGTGGGCCGACTCAGCCGGGTCGAGGTCGAGCAGGCCGGGGTCCTCCGGATCGAGCGCGAGGTCGCCGACAGCGGAGGCGTCCTCGGCGCCGGCCGGGCGCAGCACGGGGATGAGCGTGGGGACGGCCGGGGGCTCCGCGATGCGGGGGTCGAACCGCGCCGGCTCCTGGGTGCCCTCCTGCTCCATGCGGCTCACCCTCTCCTTCCGTGTGCGGGCGCTGGACGCGAGACGGCGGTGGGCCGAGCCCCGCCGACGCGTCCATCCAACCACGCCGACACCTCCCCCGCCGGGGCCGTCGGCACCGCGGCCCGGGGATGCGAAAGGGCCCTCCCGGAGGAGGGCCCTGCTGCGGTGGATCTTACTGGACTCGAACCAGCGACCTCTCGCGTGTGAAGCGAACGCTCTAACCAACTGAGCTAAAGATCCGGGCGTCGCCCCATGGGGGTGACAACTTGAAGAACGATACCTCAAGCGGCGTCGCCTGTCCACCCGGGCGACGGCCGCCCCGCGCACGGCGGAGCGGCCGTCGAGAGCCGACGAGCACGTCAGGCGTCGGTCAGCGTGGCGCCGGGCTCGAAGCCGCCCTGGGCGACCAACGAGGTCCCGGCGCCCGGGGCGGGCTCCGGTCAGGAGCTGCCGCCGAGGGAGGAGACCGCCGTGGTGGCGTCCGCCAGGCCTGCACCGCAGCCCGCAGAGCAGGTCACGGGCATGGACCGAGCCGTGGACGCGAGGGTGGACTCGACCTGGGCCGGGGTGAGGCTCGGCCGCTCGGCCAGCAGCAGGGCGGCCAGGCCCGCGATGTGCGGGGTGGCCATCGAGGTGCCGTTGTAGGCGGCGTGGCCGGCCGTCGTCGGGGTGGTGGCGCCGTTGTTCACGGTCGAGATGATGTTCGCGCCCGGGGCGGTCACGTCCACGGCGGAGCCGTAGTTGGAGAACGAGGCGCGGGCGCCCTGCGAGGTGGAGGCGGCCACCACGATGGTGTTCCGGCAGTTGGCCGGGCGCACGTTGGCGGCGGGCTGGTTCTCGTTGCCCGCCGCCACGACGACGGGCACGCCGCGGGAGACGGCCGCGTTGATCGCGTTCTGGTAGGTGGTGCCGCACGTGCCGGAGCCGCCGAGGGACATGTTGATGACGTCCGCCGGATTCGGGTTGGCCGGCACGCCCGCCACGGTGCCGCCGGCGGCCCACACGACCGCGTCGGCGATGTCGGACAGCGAACCGCCGCACTTGCCGAGCACGCGGATGGGCTGGATCTTCGCGTTCGGGGCCACGCCGACGACACCCTGGGAGTCGGCCACGGCCGCGACGGTGCCCGCCACGTGGGTGCCGTGCCACGAGGAGTCGGAGGCACCGGCGGTGCCGCACTCGCCGGCGGCGTACCAGTCGCCCTCGTCGCGCGGGTTGGAGTCGCGGCCCCCGCCGTCGCGCGCCGCCCTGCCGTCGGAGATGAAGTCGTAGCCGGGCACGACGTTGCGGTCGAGGTCCGGGTGGGAGGTGATGCCGGTGTCGATGACGGCCACGGTCGCACCGGAGCCCGTCGTGCGGTCCCACGCACCGGGGACCCGCATGCCGTGGGTGCCGGTGAAGCCCCACTGCTGAGAGTAGAGGGCGTCCACGGGGCTCAGGCCGGTGGCGGTGAGGATGGCGTCCGGCTCCACGGCCTCGACCGCCCCGGAGGCCTTCAGGTCGGCCATGAACTTCGCGGA
Source organism: Micrococcus sp. KRD026 (assembly GCF_017168445.1). Classification (NCBI taxonomy): domain Bacteria; kingdom Bacillati; phylum Actinomycetota; class Actinomycetes; order Micrococcales; family Micrococcaceae; genus Micrococcus; species Micrococcus sp. KRD026. The sequence continues at coordinate 256,891 of NZ_JABFBA010000005.1, forward strand.
CTCGGCCTGGTCCAGCTTGCGGTCCGCCTTGACCACGCGGGAGCCGAGCGCGGTCTCACGCAGCTCCTTCACGGAGACGCCGGCCTCCTTCGCGGCCTTGCCCCAGGCGTTCGCGCGGCCCTTCGCGTGGGCGGTGGCGGCGGTCTCCTTGTAGGTGACGATGAAGGAGTCGTAACCGTCGGCGTTCGGGTCCTCGACCTGCGCCGCCGCCAGGGGCGAGGCGGCGGTCGGGCTCGCTGCCGGCGCGGCGGGGGCGTCGCCGGAGGGGGCCGCGAGCGCGGGGGACGAGGTCAGGGTCCCGCCGGCGAGGACGGCGCCGGCCACGAGGGCGCCGATGCGGCGGCGGGTGCTGCGGGGTGTGGAGGACTGCACGGGATCTCCTCGGAGTTCTGGGCCACCGGACGCGGGTGCCCGAGGGGCTCGGGCCGGGGTGACCGAGATCACGGTAAGGTCACGATTCCGTCACGACGCGGCCCAGGGTTGAAGTCTGGCGGATGGTCGAGGCATCTCTGGCGGATCCGCCAGCCGGGCCTGGCGGGTGGCCGCGGGCGCGCACAGCGGCGCCCCAGCTTCGGCCCGCGCCGGACACGACGACGGCGCCGCGCCCTCCCGGCGGAGGTGCGCGGCGCCGTCGGGCCCGCGGCGGGTGGAGCCCCCTGCCGGATTCGAACCGGCGACCTGCTGTTTACAAGGCAGCTGCTCTGGCCAGCTGAGCTAAGGAGGCCTGCGGCCGGCGCCCGGGGCGCCGCGGCCGACCCTTCCAGCGTACAAGGCCCGGGCGGGCGGCGCGGGGCGCCCCCTGCGTGGCGACGCCCCGCGGACCTCGGCGACGGGTCAGCCGGGTCAGCCGGCGATCTTGGCGCCCGCCCAATCGGCGAAGGTCTTGTCCTCGCCGTCGAGGGCCCAGTTCTTCCCGTCCACGAACACGGTGGGGGTGCCGGCCACGCCGGCGACGCGCGCCTGGCGGGTGGTGTGCTCGACCGCGGAGCGGAACGTGCCGTCCTCGACGCAGGAGGCGATGTCCGCGCCGTGCTCCTGCGCGAGCTGCGTGATCGCCGCGTTGTCCAGGCCCTTGCCCTGGTGCTCGTCGTAGGTGGCGAACAGGGCGGCCACGAAGCCGTTGTAGGCCTCGGGCTTCTGGTCCGCCACGCAGTACGCGGCGTTGGCGGCGCGGGCCGAGTAGTTCTGGTTGTTCGGGGCGCTCAGGTAGTCCACCATCCGGTACTCGACCGTGGCCTCGCCCTGTTCGAGCCACTGCTCGATCTGGTCCGCGTTGGAGGTCTCGAAGTCCGCGCAGTGCACGCAGTTGAAGTCCGCGTAGAGCACGATCCGCGTCGGCTCGCCGTCCGCCCGGGCCTCGGTGTCCGGCAGGGTCTCGGGCTGGGAGCTCGCGGACTGCTTCGGCACCTCGATCCTCGAGGGGTCGACCTCGCGTTCTCCCGCGCCCTCCGCCAGGCCCGTGGCCGAGGTCAACTCGATGCCGCCCTGCTCGTTCGTCATGGCGGGGATGGGGCCGGCGGCCGCGGCGTCGTCGCCGTTGCGGTTGAGCACGAACGCGACGACGAGGCCGATCACGAGCACCGCCACGAGGACCGAGCCCCAGATGACGCCGGTGCGGCGGCGGCGGTCCTTCCTGCGCTGCTCCTCCTGGATCTGGCGGGCACGCGCACGGGCGTCCTTCGCCGAGGTGTGCGAGCCTGACGTGTTCCGGGCCAAGGGTCCTCCTCGTGGGGCAGTCGGTCCGGGTCGAGCACCGGAGCCGGCGGGCAGCGGGCGCGCCGCGCCAGGCGAGCATAGCGGCCCTGTCTGGAAGGATCGTGACCATGGACACCGTCGAGACCCCCTCCCCCGTCGATCGACTGACCATCACGGGGGCCCCCTCGGGGGACGCCTCCGAGGACCCGGCGACGTCGCTGCTCGCCCTGCCCTGGGCGCTCCCCCTCGAGACGTGGCCGCGTGAGGTGCTGGCGGCTCTGCCGCGGGGCATCTCCCGTCACGTGGTGCGCTTCGCCCGCATGGGCGGGGGCATCGTGGCGGTGAAGGAGACCACGGAGGAGCTCGCGTTCCACGAGTACCGGCTGCTGCGCCGGCTCGAGCGGGGCCCCGCGCCGTCGGTGGTGCCGGTGGCCGTGGTCACCGGGCGCACCCACGACGACGGCACGCCGCTGCCCGCCGCCCTCGTCACCCGGCACCTGCGCTTCTCCCTGCCGTACCGCGCCGTGTTCTCGGAGCGCCTCGAGCGCCGCACCCTCGTGCGGCTCATGGACGCGCTGGCGACCCTGCTCGTGGAGCTGCACCTCGAGGGGTTCTTCTGGGGCGACGTCTCCCTGTCCAACGTCCTGTTCCGGCGCGACGCGGGCGGGTTCGCCGCCCACCTGGTGGACGCCGAGACCGGTGAGCTCCGGCAGCGGCTGTCCACCGGCCAGCGCGAGCACGACCTGGACGTGGCCGCCGTGAACGTGGGCGGCGAGCTGCTGGACCTGCAGGCCAGCGGGCTGCTGGACCCGGAGGTGGACCCCGTCACCACGCCGGACCTGCTCGTGGCCTCCTACCGCCGGCTGTGGGACGAGCTGACCGGCCCCCTGCTGTTCCCCCGCGCCGAGCCGTGGCGCCTGGACCGCCGCGTCCGCCGTCTGCAGGAGCTCGGCTTCGAGCTGGCCGAGTACTCGCTGCGCGCCGCCGACGCCCCCGGGATGATGATCGCCCGACCCGTCGAGGTCCACGCGGGCTACCACCGCCGTCGGCTGACCCGCCTCACGGGACTCGAGGTCCAGGAGAACCAGGCCCGGCGGCTGCTCGTCGACATCGAGGCCGCCCGCCGGGAGTGGGACCCGTACATGGACATCGAGGGCGCGGCGCACCGCTGGGTGGTGGAGGTGTTCGACCCCGTGGTCCGCTCGGTGCCCCTCGAGCTGCGGGCCAAGCTCGAGCCCGCCGAGGTGATGCACCAGCTCCTCGAGCACCGCTGGTACCTCTCCGAGGCCCGCGGCCAGGCCGTGCCCCTGCAGGAGGTGGTGGACTCCTACGTGGACACGGTGCTGCGGGCCCGCCGCGACGAGGACGCGGTGGCGCTGCACCCCACGACCACCATGCTGCGCGCCGTCCCGCCCGCGGACGCGGACTGACGCAGGCCGCGGCTCAGCGGCGCAGGAGCAGGAAGCCGGGGGCCGGGACCGCCGCCGGCACCGTGCCGGGGCCGAGGGGGCCGTCGTCGCCGTGGCCGGTGAGCAGCTCGGCCCGCGCCAGGTCGGCGGGCACGGGCAGCGGGTCCGCGCCGAGGGCGACGAGCAGGATGACGTCGGCGTCCGCGCCGGCGCGGGTGAGGCGCACGTGGCGCCGGGCCGCGTCCACCTCGGCCCGGACGCGGTCGCGGCGGGGGTCGGTGAGCTGGGGCAGCGTGCGGCGCAGGCCGATCAGGGTGCGGTAGGCGGCGAGCACGCGCGCTCCGCGGCCGTGGCCGTCCGCGGCCTCCGCCCAGTCCAGCACGGCCGCGTCCCGCGTGGCGGGGTCCTGCGGGTCGGGGACGTCGGCCGGGTCCCAGCCGTGGGCGGCGAACTCGCGGCGACGTCCCTGCCGGACGGCGTCCCCGAGCTCGGGCTCGCGGAACGAGGTGAAGAACGGCCACGGCGTCGAGGCCGCGAACTCCTCCCCCATGAAGAGCATCGGCACGTGCGGGCCGGTCAGCAGCAGGGCGGCCTCGGCCGCGAGCGCGCCCTCGGACAGGGCGGCCGCGGTGCGGTCGCCGCCGGCGCGGTTGCCCACCTGGTCATGGTTCTGGATGCTGGCCACCCACGCATGGTTGGGGACGGCGTCCGGCACGGGGCGCCCGTGGTCGCGGCCGCGGAAGGTGGAGCGGGTGCCGTCGTGGAAGTAGGTGCGCTCCATGACCTTGGCCACCGCCTCCAGCGGGGCGAAGTCCGCGTAGTAGCCGTGGGTCTCCCCCGTCGCGGCCACGTGCAGGGCGTGGTGGACGTCGTCGTTCCAGGCCGCGGCGAGGCCGAGCCCGCCGGCGTGGCGGGGCAGCACCAGACGCGGGTCGTTGAGGTCGGACTCGGCCAGGAGGGGCACGGGTCGGCCGGCACGGGCCGCGATCCCGTCCGCGAGCGCGGCCATCTCCTCGAGCAGGTGCACGGCGCGGGCGTCCCGCAGGGCGTGCACCGCGTCGAGGCGCAGCCCGTCCACGCGCATCTCCTCGAGCCAGAAGCGGACGTTGTCCAGGACGAACCGGCGCACCTCGTCCGAGTCGGCGCCGTCCAGGTTCAGGCCGTCGCCCCAACCGGTGCCGCCCTGACCCAGATACGGCCCGAACACCTGCAGGTAGTTGCCGGAGGGGCCCAGGTGGTTGTGCACGACGTCCTGGACCACGCCGAGGCCGGCGGCGTGGGCGGCGGCCACGAAGCGGCGGTAGGCGGCGGGGCCGCCGTAGGACTCGTCGACGGCGAACCACGCCACCCCGTCGTAGCCCCAGTTCCGCGGCCCGGAGAAGGAGTTCACGGGCAGCAGCTCGACGTGGGTGACCCCGAGGTCCCTCAGGTGCGGCAGGCGGGCGATGGCGGCGTCGAGGGTCCCCTCGGCCGTGAAGGTCCCCACGTGCAGCTCGTAGAGGACGGCGCCGCGCAGGCCGCCGCCCTGGGGCGCGGCCGGATCGGACTCCACCCCGGGCGGCCCGGCCCAGCCCTCGTCCTGCCACGCGAAGGCGCGGCCGGCGACGTCGCGGCGGGAGGGCCCGTGGACCGTGTCGGGCTGGCGGCGGGAGCGGGGGTCCGGCACGGGGTCCGCCCCGTCCACGCGGTAGCCGTAGCCGGGGTCGGCCGGCGGCTGGGCGGCGTCGAGGCCAAGGGCGGCCAGCGGGTCCTCCGTGGGCGTCCACCAGCCTCCGGCGGCGGGGGCCGTGGCCACGACGGCGGCGACGGGCCAGCGGTCCTCGGCGTCGTGCAGGGCACCGGGCTCGGTGTCGACGAGGACGAGGTCGACGCTCTCGGCGTGCGGCGCCCACACGGCGTAGGGGATGGCGCGCGCGGCGTCGACGGCGGCCCGCTCGGCCGCGGCGGGGTCCACGGGGTCGGAGCCGATCGGGTGCAGGCCCGGGG
>NZ_JABFBA010000049.1:0-441 GCF_017168445.1 Micrococcus sp. KRD026
GTATACCACATCGTTATTCAACACATTATCTTTTACTTGAGGAATTACGTAAACAATTAAAGATTAAACCGGGGCATTTTAGCTATCATGAAATGTCGCCAGCAGAAATGCCAGCCGCATTGAGTGAACACAGAATTACAGGGTATTCTGTAGCCGAACCATTCGGTGCACTGGGTGAAAAGTTAGGCAAAGGTAAGACTTTGAAACATGGTGATGACGTTATACCTGATGCGTATTGCTGTGTGCTAGTACTGAGAGGGGAATTGCTTAATCAACACAAGGATGTAGCGCAAGCATTTGTACAAGATTATAAAAAGTCTGGCTTTAAAATGAATGATCGCAAGCAAAGTGTAGACATTATGACGCATCATTTTAAACAAAGTCGTGACGTTTTAACACAGTCAGCGGCATGGACATCCTATGGTGATTTAACAATTAAGC
>NZ_JABFBA010000050.1:0-392 GCF_017168445.1 Micrococcus sp. KRD026
TTATTAAACAATTCTACTGTCACTTTTGTACCGTTTGAATGACGCAATGTATTCGAAATTGCTTCCTGTGTAATTCTGAACAAATGATCTTCAATACCTTTAGGCACTTTAAAATCTTGTATTTCATGCACAACTTTCATTGGCACTTTTTTTTGCAAATCAATAACTAAATCTTTAATACCCTCACCTAAAGATTTGTCTTTTAAACCAAGCGGTCTTAAATGTAACAGTAAAGCACGCATTTCTAACTGCGAATCTTGAACCATTTTCTCTAAAATCGGAATTTGTTGGTCTAATGGTGGTTCTAACTTCGTTTCTTTGATAGCAGATAGCATCATACTTGCCGCAAAAAGTTGCTGACTAACAGAATCGTGAAGTTCTCGTGCTAGTCT
>NZ_JABFBA010000051.1:0-5386 GCF_017168445.1 Micrococcus sp. KRD026
TGCAGTACCATCGGCGCTGTGGGCCTTAGCTTCCGGGTTCGGAATGGAACCGGGCGTTTCCCCCACGCTATGACCGCCGTAACCCTAACCCCACACCACCACCCTCAACACGGGCAACAGCAGGGAAACCTACGGGTCACACAACAGTGACACTATTCAACTGAAACACCCCAACCATCCACCAACAAGCAGACAGCCGGTTGCAATCAGACAACCGCACAGTGGACGCGAACACCCACCCATCACCTTGAAGCAAGCAATGGAATAAGAGTGTGTGTAAGTCATCGGCCTATTAGTACTGGTCAGCTTCACGAGTCTTCAGTCCTCGCTTCCACATCCAGCCTATCAACCCAGTGTTCTAGCTGGGGGCCTCACACCCTCAAAGGGGCAAGGAAATCTCATCTCGAAGCCGGCTTCCCGCTTAGATGCTTTCAGCGGTTATCCATCCCGAACGTAGCTAATCAGCCATGCACCTGGCGGTACAACTGACATACCAGAGGTTCGTCCGTCCCGGTCCTCTCGTACTAAGGACAGACCTTCTCAAATTTCCAACGCGCGCAGAGGATAGGGACCGAACTGTCTCACGACGTTCTGAACCCAGCTCGCGTACCGCTTTAATGGGCGAACAGCCCAACCCTTGGGACCTACTCCAGCCCCAGGATGCGACGAGCCGACATCGAGGTGCCAAACCATGCCGTCGATATGGACTCTTGGGCAAGATCAGCCTGTTATCCCCGAGGTACCTTTTATCCGTTGAGCGACGGCCGTTCCACAACGAGCCGCCGGATCACTAGTCCCGACTTTCGTCCCTGCTCGAGCTGCCACTCTCACAGTCAAGCTCCCTTGTGCACTTGCACTCGACACCTGATTGCCAACCAGGCTGAGGGAACCTTTGGGCGCCTCCGTTACATTTTGGGAGGCAACCGCCCCAGTTAAACTACCCATCAGGCACTGTCCCTGACCCGGATCACGGGCCGAAGTTAGATATCCAGAGTGACCAGAGTGGTATTTCAACGGCGACTCCACGAACACTGGCGTGCCCGCTTCACAGTCTCCCACCTATCCTACACAAGTCACACCGAATACCAATACCAAACTATAGTAAAGGTCACGGGGTCTTTCCGTCCTTCTGCGCGTAACGAGCATCTTTACTCGTAATGCAATTTCGCCGAGTTCATGGTTGAGACAGCGGGGAAGTCGTTACTCCATTCGTGCAGGTCGGAACTTACCCGACAAGGAATTTCGCTACCTTAGGATGGTTATAGTTACCACCGCCGTTTACTGGGGCTTAAGTTCTCCGCTTCGCCGAAGCTAACAGGTCCCCTTAACCTTCCAGCACCGGGCAGGAGTCAGTCCATATACATCGTCTTACGACTTCGCATGGACCTGTGTTTTTGATAAACAGTCGCTTCCCCCTGGTCTCTGCGGCCCCGATCCCCTCACACCAGCAAGTGGTGCTCAAGGTTGGGGCCCCCCTTCTCCCGAAGTTACGGGGGCATTTTGCCGAGTTCCTTAACCATGATTCTCTCGATCGCCTTAGTATTCTCTACCTGACCACCTGTGTCGGTTTAGGGTACGGGCAGTTTGAACCTCGCGCCGATGCTTTTCTAGGCAGCATAGGATCACCGGATCACCCACCAAGTGGGCGCCCATCAGGTCTCAGGCATACAGCCGGCGGATTTACCTACCAGCAGCCCTACACCCTTAGACCAGGTCATTTCCATTGCCCGGCCCGGCTACCTTCCTGCGTCACACCTGTTAATGCGCTTGCCTCCCCGGTTCAGGTCCCGCGCTCCCCACCACCGTCCCCGTCAAAGACGAGGATCGGGATGGTTCGGGCGGTTAGTATCACCGGCTCAGCATGGACGGTTCTTCACTGGTACGGGAATATCAACCCGTTGTCCATCGACTACGCCTGTCGGCCTCGCCTTAGGTCCCGACTTACCCAGGGCAGATTAGCTTGACCCTGGAACCCTTAGTCATCCGGCGGACGGGTTTCTCACCCGTCTTTCGCTACTCATGCCTGCATTCTCACTCGTCCACAATCCACCAGAAGTTACCCGCTGGCTTCACCTCGTGAACGACGCTCCCCTACCCATCCAGCAAAACTGAATGCCACGGTTTCGGCGGTGTACTTGAGCCCCGCTACATTGTCGGCGCGGAATCACTTGACCAGTGAGCTATTACGCACTCTTTCAAGGGTGGCTGCTTCTAAGCCAACCTCCTGGTTGTCTCAGCAACTCCACATCCTTTCCCACTTAGCACACGCTTAGGGGCCTTAACCGGTGGTCTGGGCTGTTTCCCTCTCGACTATGAAGCTTATCCCCCACAGTCTCACTGCCACGCTCTCACTTCCCGGCATTCGGAGTTTGGCTGAAGTCAGTAACCTTGTAGGGCCCATCGTCCATCCAGTAGCTCTACCTCCGGGAAGAAACACGTGACGCTGCACCTAAATGCATTTCGGGGAGAACCAGCTATCACGGAGTTTGATTGGCCTTTCACCCCTACCCACAGCTCATCCCCTCCATTTTCAACTGAAGTGGGTTCGGTCCTCCACGCGCTCTTACACGCGCTTCAACCTGGCCATGGGTAGATCACTCCGCTTCGGGTCTAGGACACGCGACTCAATCGCCCTATTCAGACTCGCTTTCGCTACGGCTTCCCCACACGGGTTAACCTCGCCACGTATCACTAACTCGCAGGCTCATTCTTCAAAAGGCACGCTGTCACCCCACAAGGAGGCTCCAACGGTTTGTAGGCACATGGTTTCAGGTACTATTTCACTCCCCTCCCGGGGTACTTTTCACCATTCCCTCACGGTACTGATCCGCTATCGGTCAACAGGTAGTATTCAGGCTTACCAGGTGGTCCTGGCAGATTCACACGGGATTCCTCGGGCCCCGTGCTACTCGGGCAACCCTCCAACAGCGGCGGAACACATTTCGACTACGGGACTCTCACCCTCTACGGTCCAGCATCCACACTGGTTCGTCTATATGCCCGCACCTCACTGCGCCATGCCGGCAGACATGACAAGGAGGGGCCCACAACACCGCACATGCAACCCCTGCCGGGTATCACACACATACGGTTTAGCCCCATCCGCGTTCGCTCGCCACTACTAACGGAATCACTTTTGTTTTCTCTTCCTGTGGGTACTGAGATGTTTCACTTCCCCACGTTCCCTCCACCCGGTCTATGTGTTCAACCGGGGGTCACACGACACGTCGTGCGGGGTTTCCCCATTCGGAAATCCTGGTCTCAACGTCCGGTTATCGACTCCACCAGGCTTATCGCAGATTCCCACGTCCTTCTTCGGCTCCTGTTGCCAAGGCATCCACCATGCGCCCTTGGAAACTTTCACACACAATGAAAGTCCTCAAATGAGCAATATCTAACTAAGATGTCATTCTCGGCATCACCACACCTCACACACCACCCCAGGGGGAACAGTGCGATCAACGATGCAGCAACAAAAAAATAAGATGCTCGCGTCCACTATGCAGTTCTCAAACAACAACCCACACCCCATCCACCAACCCACAAGGCCAGCTTCACAAGGCACGGAGACCAGAAACAACAACCCCAACCCTCACAGATCAGGGCACCTGCTGTTCCAGGACCCAACAGTGTGCCAACACCAGCCCGCAGCCACCAACACCACCCATTCCAACCACACCCGCAAAGGCATGACGTACTCGAGCACTGCCGGCACCACCACTGGCACCATTCATTGATGTTCCACCCATGAGCAACCCGCCATCACACACGCGGTGATGCAACGGGCACTAATGCTCCTTAGAAAGGAGGTGATCCAGCCGCACCTTCCGGTACGGCTACCTTGTTACGACTTAGTCCCAATCGCTGGTCCCACCTTCGACGGCTCCCCCCACAAGGGTTAGGCCACCGGCTTCGGGTGTTACCAACTTTCGTGACTTGACGGGCGGTGTGTACAAGGCCCGGGAACGTATTCACCGCAGCGTTGCTGATCTGCGATTACTAGCGACTCCGACTTCATGGGGTCGAGTTGCAGACCCCAATCCGAACTGAGACCGGCTTTTTGGGATTAGCTCCACCTCACAGTATCGCAACCCATTGTACCGGCCATTGTAGCATGCGTGAAGCCCAAGACATAAGGGGCATGATGATTTGACGTCGTCCTCACCTTCCTCCGAGTTGACCCCGGCAGTCTCCCATGAGTCCCCACCATTACGTGCTGGCAACATGGAACGAGGGTTGCGCTCGTTGCGGGACTTAACCCAACATCTCACGACACGAGCTGACGACAACCATGCACCACCTGTGAACCCGCCCCAAAGGGGAAACCGTATCTCTACGGCGATCGAGAACATGTCAAGCCTTGGTAAGGTTCTTCGCGTTGCATCGAATTAATCCGCATGCTCCGCCGCTTGTGCGGGCCCCCGTCAATTCCTTTGAGTTTTAGCCTTGCGGCCGTACTCCCCAGGCGGGGCACTTAATGCGTTAGCTGCGGCGCGGAAACCGTGGAATGGTCCCCACACCTAGTGCCCAACGTTTACGGCATGGACTACCAGGGTATCTAATCCTGTTCGCTCCCCATGCTTTCGCTCCTCAGCGTCAGTTACAGCCCAGAGACCTGCCTTCGCCATCGGTGTTCCTCCTGATATCTGCGCATTCCACCGCTACACCAGGAATTCCAGTCTCCCCTACTGCACTCTAGTCTGCCCGTACCCACCGCAGATCCGGGGTTAAGCCCCGGACTTTCACGACAGACGCGACAAACCGCCTACGAGCTCTTTACGCCCAATAATTCCGGATAACGCTCGCACCCTACGTATTACCGCGGCTGCTGGCACGTAGTTAGCCGGTGCTTCTTCTGCAGGTACCGTCACTTTCGCTTCTTCCCTACTGAAAGAGGTTTACAACCCGAAGGCCGTCATCCCTCACGCGGCGTCGCTGCATCAGGCTTGCGCCCATTGTGCAATATTCCCCACTGCTGCCTCCCGTAGGAGTCTGGGCCGTGTCTCAGTCCCAGTGTGGCCGGTCACCCTCTCAGGCCGGCTACCCGTCGTCGCCTTGGTGAGCCATTACCTCACCAACAAGCTGATAGGCCGCGAGTCCATCCAAAACCGATAAATCTTTCCAACACCCACCATGCGGTGGACGCTCCTATCCGGTATTAGACCCAGTTTCCCAGGCTTATCCCAGAGTTAAGGGCAGGTTACTCACGTGTTACTCACCCGTTCGCCACTAATCCACCCAGCAAGCTGGGCTTCATCGTTCGACTTGCATGTGTTAAGCACGCCGCCAGCGTTCATCCTGAGCCAGGATCAAACTCTCCGTAAAAAAATTACAGAACAACACCGTGGCAGCCGGAAATAACCACCACGACATCCATTCAATACCT
>NZ_JABFBA010000052.1:0-9440 GCF_017168445.1 Micrococcus sp. KRD026
AGATGTGTATAAGAGACAGGTCACGGGGCGGTCCTCTCTCGGCGGTCGGACGGGGCGTGCGCCGGGACGAGCAGCGCGACGGGCAGGGTGCTGAGCAGTTCGTCGAGGCGCACGGCGCCGCGCGCGTCCGGGTGGACGGGGTGGCCGGTGACGGCGTCCTCCCACCGCCCAGCCGGCACGGTCACGACGGTCTCGCCCCAGCCACCCGCGGCCGCGAGGCGGACGGGCCAGCGCGTGGCCACGGCGAGCGCCCCGCCCCGGTCGAACGCGATCGCGTGTTCGGCGGCGGGGCCGGAGACGTCGAGCGGGCGGTGGCCGGTGAACAGCTCGGGCCGGTCGCGGCGGGCGCGCAGCACGCCGGCCACGACGGCCAGCTTGGCGGCGGCGGGGTCGTCGAGGCCGGGCGTGTGGCCGGCGTCGAGGCGGTCCAGCAGGTCGGCCCGGGCCGCGAAGTCCACGGGGCGGCGGTTGTCCGGGTCCACGAGGGTGGGGAAGGGCACCTCCGTGCCCTGGTAGACGTCGGGGACGCCGGGGGCGGCGAGCTGGACGAGCTTGTGGCCGAGCTGGACCACGAGGCCGGGCTCGGCGATGCGGTCCGCGACGGCCTGCAGCACGCCCCGCGCAGGCCCCTCGGGGGAGGTGACGGCGGCGGCGAGCGCGGCGAGCCGGGCCTCGAACTCGGGGTCCTGGTCCGTCCAGGTGGTGGCCAGGGCCGCCTCGCGGGAGGCCTTCTGCAAGAAGCCGAGGATCCGCTCCTCCTCCGGCGCGGTGCCGTCCGTGGGCCAGACGCCCACGATGGACTCCCAGAGCAGCCGCTCCGCGTCGGGGTGGCCGAGCGGGTGGAGGCGCCTCAGCTCCGCGAGCTCGGCGGCCCAGCGGTCGGGCTCCTCGGCGAGCACGGCGATGCGGGCGCGCACGTCCTCACCGCGCTTGGTGTCGTGGGTGCTCAGGGTGGTCATGGCCGTCGGCCAGGCGGCCTGGCGCGCCTGCTGGGCGGCATGGAAGTCGGCCAGGGACAGGGCGACGTGGGAGGGGTCTCCGCCGACCTCGTTCAGATTGGCCCACCGCGTGTACCGGTAGAAGGACCGGTCCTCGACGCCCTTGGCCATCACCATGCCGGAGGTCTGCTGGAACCGGCGGGCCACGGGCGAGTCCGGGTCGGTCAGCTCGGGCCGCAGGTCACCGAGCACGTCGGCGAGGCCCGGCTCCGCCGCGGCCGCGTCCGCCAGCGCGCCCTCGAGCACGGCCAGGCCCACGGGCAGGTAGGTGCGGTACACGGGCAGGCGGGCGAGCACGGCGGCGAACGCGGCGGCCACGTCCTCGTCCGGGTGGGCGCCGAGGGCGTGCACGGCGCGGACCTCCCGGACCAGCCGGGCGGTCTCGGCCGCGAGGGAGCCGGTGGCCACGTCGTGCTTGGCCCGCACCACGGCCTCGCCCCACTCCCGACGACGGCGCGCGTCCTCGGCCGCATCGCCCGCGGCCTCGGGATGCATGAAGACGCGTTCGACCTCGCCGAGCGCGTCGTAGCCGGTGGTCCCGTCCACGGGCCAGTCCGCGGGCAGCGCCTCACCGGGCTCGAGGATCTTCTCCACCACGAGGTAGCCCTCCGGCAGGACGTGGGAGCGCAGGCGCCGCGCGTAGCCGGCCGGGTCCGCCAGGCCGTCCGGGTGGTCCACGCGCAGCCCGTCCACGAGCCCTTCGCGGACCCAGCGGGCGGGTTCGGCATGGACGACGTCGAAGACCTCGGGCTCCTCCACCCGGACGCCCGCGAGCGTGGTGACGGTGAAGAAGCGGCGGTAGTTCAGCTCGGCGTCGCCGCGGCGCCAGCCGACCAGCCGGTAGTGCTGGCGGTCGTGCACGGCGCGGGCCAGGCGGGCCTGCTCCGCGGTCAGCTCCTTCGCCGGGTCCGCCGCCGCGAAGACCTCCGCGGCGCGCAGCCCGGTCTCCGCCTCGGCGGCCTCGAGCGATCCGGGGGCGAGGGGGTAGACGTTGTCCCAGTAGCGCAGACGGCCGCCCTCGGCGTCGACGACGAGACGGTCCAGCTCCGCGTCCGCGTCCCCGTCAGGGCCGTCTCCCAGCACGGGGATGAGCAGGGAGCCGCCGCCGGCCGCCCAGTCCACGTCGAACCACGCCGCATGCGCCGCCTCGGGACCGTGGGTGAGCACGTCCCACCACGCCGGATTGGCCTGGGGCGTGGCCACGCCCACGTGGTTCGGCACGATGTCCACGAGCACGCCCATGCCCGCCTCGTGCGCGGCGCGCGCGACCATGTCCAGTCCCTCGGCCCCGCCGCGGGCGGCGTCCAGCCGGGTGGGGTCCACGACGTCGTACCCGTGGTCGGAGCCGGGCTCGGCCTCGAGCAGCGGCGAAAGGTAGAGCCAGTCCACGCCCAGGCGCCGCAGATAGGGCACGAGCCCGGCCACGGACTCCAGCGGCAGATCCGGGCTGACCTGGAGCCGGTAGGTGGACGCGGGGGCGGAACGGACGGTCGAGGTGCTCACGCGGCGACGCTAACAGAGGCCCCCGACGCGGCATCAGGCCCGACGGACGGCGGCGGGCGCGGTCACGGGGCCGGACGCAGCGGCAGGTCCTCGTACTTCTCCGGCGGGTTGTGGAAGATGTCCTCGCCGACGAAGGGCTCGCCCGAGGGGTCGACCACGACCATCTCGTCCCGCAGGACGGTTCCGTCCGGCTGGGTGAGGTCGATGATGAACCCCGTGCCGGACTGGCGGATGCGCTCGATCGAGGTGTAGCCGTACTTGGCCGTCAGGTTCTGGCGCAGCGTGTCCAGCCCCGCCAGGTGCGTCCACACACCCACGCCGGCCAGTACGGCCGCGACCGCCAGCACCACGGCCCCCACCCGGCGCTGCAGCCGGGTGTTGTCCAGGACGTCCACCTCGGTGTTGCGTCCGTGCTCGTCAGCGTGCCGCCGGTGCCGGCGCTCACGCCAGATCCCGGCGGCCAGCAGGATGCCGCCGACGACGAGCGCGAGGGCGGCCGCCCAGTAGGCGAGCCAGGGGGTGAAGAGGTTGACGGGCTCGAAGGTCATGCCCCCAGTGTGACAGACCTCACGTCTGCGGGTCGCTCAGGGCAGCGGCCGGCCCCGCGCCGCGGTCCACAGGCGGTGCCACTGCGCGGAGTCCATCGCCTCGGCCGCGGCGGCCGCCTCGGCGCATGCGGCGACGCGCTCCGGGTCCTGGGTGCCGATCACGGGCCGCACGCCCCACGGCAGGCGCAGCAGCCAGGCGAGCACCACGGCCTCCCGGCTGACGCCCAGCTCCGCCGCGACCTCGCCGACGACGCCGGCCGCGCCGTCGTCGCCGGAGCTGAACCGGCCCTGCCCCAGCGGACCCCAGGCCTGCAGCTCGATCCCCTCGGCGGCGCACACCGGGCCGAGGCGCCCGGCGTCGGCGTCCGCGGGGGCGTCCGGGTGGTTGGCGAGCACGACCGCCTCCACGAGGGTGCGGTGGTGCAGGCCGAGCTCGACCTGGACGCACGCCAGCCCGGTCCCGTCCGCCGCTTGGCTCTCGAGCTCGCGCTGGAACTCGAGGACGCGGCCCACGCCGAGGTTGGAGACGCCCAGCTTGCCGACCAGGCCCGCCTCCCGCGCGTCGAGGAAGGCGCGCACGGTGTCGGCCACGGGCGTGAGGACGTCGGGCCGGTGGATGATCAGGGTGTCCACGCGCTGCTCGCCGAGGCGGGACAGCGAGCCCTCCAGCGAGGCGCGCACATGCTCGGGCGAGGAGTCGTAGCGGGTCAGGCGCCGCCCGGCCGGGTCCGTCTCGTGCAGGAGGATCCCGCACTTGGTCTGCACCTTCAGGGCGGAGCGCTCCTCGTAGGGCAGCTCGCGCAGCAGCCGGCCGACGGTCTCCTCGGAGCGGCCGGCCCCGTAGATGTCCGCGGTGTCCAGCAGGTCGACGCCGGCCTCGATCCCGGCGCGCAGGGCGCGGCGGGCACGCTCCACGGCCGCCTCGGCCTGCGCTGCGCCCGCGGGCCCCTCCGGCCCCGCCCCCGGATCGGCGTCCGGGGGCGGCGGGGGAACGGACCCCCAGGCCATGGTCCCGAGCACGATCGGGGTGGCCGGGGTCGGGTCGAGGTCGAGCGGCGGATGCGTGGGGGCTGTGCTCATGGCCTCACCGTCTCACGTCCGCCCACCCCGGGTCCGGACTCGCCGCCCTGTGATGGGATGGGTCCATGAAGCTCGCCACGTTCCGCCAGCCCGACTCCGACGCCGCTTACCCCGGCGCCACGTTCGCCGCGGTCATCACCTCCGTGCACCCCGAGGACCCCGAGGTCGCCGTGCGCGCCGTCGCCCTGCCGGACTGTCGCGACGTCGGCGAGTACCTCACCGCCACGCCGGAGGAGCAGCGGGAGATGGTGGAGGGTGCCCTCCGCGCGGCGCAGGCCGACCGGTCCCTCCTGCTGGACACCTCCGGCCTCGTCTACGACACGCTCGTCCCCTTCCCCACCAAGGTGTTCTGCGTGGGCCTGAACTACACGAACCACATCGACGAGACGGGCCTGGAGCGCCCGGAGCATCCGACCCTGTTCGCGAAGTTCCCGCAGTCGCTCACGGGCGCGCTGGACCCGATCGAGGTCCCCGAGGAGGACCACCGGGTCGACTACGAGGGCGAGCTGTGCATCGTGGTCGGGGAGCCGGGCCGACGCATCGCCGTGGCGGACGCCCCGGAGCACATCGCGGGCTACGCGGTGGCCAACGACATCTCCATGCGCGGCTTCCAGGGCCGCACCTCCGAGTGGCTGCAGGGCAAGGTGTGGGAGGCCTCGACGCCCGTGGGTCCGTGGCTGGTCACCCCGGACGAGTTCCCGGCGGACGCGCGCGTCCTCACGCACGTCAACGGCGAGCTGCGTCAGGAGGACCGGGTCGCCGACGTCGTCTTCTCCCCCGCCGAGCTGGTCTCCTACGCCTCGCAGCTGATCACCCTGAACCCGGGCGACCTGATCCTGACCGGCACGCCCGCGGGGGTCGCCCTGGCCCGCCGGGACGCCGAGGGCCGCCGTCCGTGGCTGCGTCCCGACGACGTCGTCGAAGTGGAGATCACCGGGCTGGGACGCCAGCGCAATGAGCTCGTCTGAGGCGGCACCGGCGGACGCCCTGCCCCGCGTCGTCGGCATCCTCGGTGCGGGGCGGGCAGGCACCGCGCTGGCACGGGCGATCGCGCGCATCCCCCGCCTCTCCCCGGGCACGGCCGCCCCGCGGGTGATGGTCGCGGGCACGCGGCGCCCCGCGGCGGTCCAGCGCCACCTGACGATCTACGCGCCCGAGGCCGTCGCCGTGTCGGCCGAGGACCTGGCGGCGGAGGCGGAGCTCGTCGTCGTGGCCGTGCCGCGCGAGGCGCTCGACGACGTCGACCCGCTCGCCCTCGCCGGGCCGGCCACGCGCGCCGTGGTGGACCTGACGAACACGTGGGGCGACGAGCCCGTCCCGGACTGGCTCGACGGCGACGGGTCGCCCGGCACCGCCCGGATCGCCGCACGCTGGGCCGCTGCGGGGGTGCGCGTGCCCGTCGTGCGCGCGTTCTCGGAGATCTCGCATCACGACCTCGGAGACGCCGGGCGCGCCACGGCCCCGCGCCGTGCCCTCGCGGTCGGCACCGAGCCGGCCGACACGGCACCCGACCCGGCCGCGGTCGCTGCCGCGCGCGACACGGTGGTCGCCCTCGTCACCGCGATGGGCTTCGACGCGGTCCCCTACACGGGCCTCGACCGGGCCGGCGTCCTCGAGCCGGGGGCGGCGGGATTCGGCACCGCGCACGACGCCGGCCGGCTCGCCGCGCTGCTCGCCGACGCGCCCACCGGCTGAGGCGCGCCACCGGCCGCGGTGCCTACGCTGGGCGGGACCGCCGACCCTCCCAGGAGGCCCCCGTGACCCGTCCGACGCACCGCACCGCCCGCCGCACGCTCACCGCGGTCGCCCTGTCCGCCGCCGCCCTCACCGGACCGGCGGCGTCCGCCACCGTCGTCGCCCTGCCGGTCACGGCGGGGGTCACGGGCGCCGCCGCGCCGCAGGCCCACGCCGTGGCCTGGGACCAGGTGGAGCTCGTGGATGACGCGGGCGTGATCGACCTCGCCCAGCTGCGCCGTGACCTGGCGGGGATCGAGTTCCGGGAGCCGACCCGCGTCGCCGTGGTCACCGAGCGCGGCCCGGACCTGTCCGCACTGGACGACGACCGCGCGTCTCAGGCGTTCAACGGGCGGGTGCTCGAGCGGGCTCGCGCGGAGCACCCGGACTGGCTCAGCGCGGACGGCCAGAAATGGGCCGACGGCCTCGTGATCGTGGCGCTCGACCCGGACAACCGGTTGATCGGGGTGTACGTGGGCGAGGACCGGATGCTCAGCACGGACCGGCTGCGGGAGGTGCGCGAGGCCGGACACGAGGCGGCCCGTGCGGCCCGGTGGACGGACACGGTCGTGGAGGTGACGGACGCCGCCGCCGAGCTGATCGGGCGCCCCTGGTGGCAGGCTCCCGAACTGTGGTTCGGCGCGGGGATCGTCGGTGTGGCGGGCGGCGGCGCCGCGGCCGCGGCGCTCGCGAGCCGACGGCGTCGCCGCCGCCGGACGGCCGACCTGCTGGCCGAGGCCCGCACCCACCTGACCTCCGTCACCCTGGAGATGGACGCCACCGAGGTGAACGCGTCCACGGTGCCCGAGGACTCGCCCCACGCGGCCGCGCTGATGGAGCGCTTCCGCGGCTTCCGGCGCCAGGCGCTCGACGCGTCGGCGGAGCTGGACCGCCTCGAGGCCCTGCCGGAGCGCAGCCTGCATCGCACGGAGCACGCCCGGGCCGCGGAGGACGTCCGGGACCGCGCCCGTGAGCTCGACCGCCTCGACGACGCCGTGGCCGCGGCGAACACCTTCCTCAACCGCCACCCGGGGTGGCCGGCGGCGTGGGACCAGCAGACCGCCCCGCTGCGGGCCGACCTGGACGCCGTCGGCGCGCTGGCCTCCTCCGTCGGCTCCGCCGGGCCCGTCCGATCCGCCGTCGCCGCGCTGGAGTCCTTCCGCACCGAGGCCCAGGACCGACTCGAGGCGCTGGGCGCGGACCTCCAGGACGAGCGCCTGACCCCGGCCGCGGCGCTGGATGAGCTGGACGCCCTGCGGCGTCGCCTGACCGGGCTCGTCTCCGCCCTCGCCGACGCCGAGGTGGCGGCGTTCGGCGAGGACGAGGCCGAGCGCGAGCTGCTGCGCGACGAGCTGCGCTCGCACCGTGGCCCGGCCCGGTCCGCGCGCGGCTCGATCCTGGACTCCGCGCTGCCGGCGGATGCCTACTGGACGGTGGTGGCCTTCACCACGGGCCACCAGGCCGGCGAGCGGTCCGTCCAGGACCACCGCCAGGCGCAGTCCAGCTCCTCCGGGACCGGCTACGGATCCTCGGGCGGCTCGTTCTCCGGGGCGGGCTCCTCCGGCCGATTCTGAGCCGGCCGGGGCCGGATCTGAGCCGGAAGCTCGTCCGGGCCGGGCACCCGGTCCCTGGCCCACCGCCCCGTTCTGCGAGACATTGAAGGACCATGACCGCCGCTGACACCCCCGCACCCCGTCAGGACCCCCTCGCGTTCTTCCTCGACAAGGCCGTGCCCGAGGCGTGGCACGCGGTCGGGCCGCTGGCCTCGGCCGCGCGCGCCGCCGCCGAGCAGGCCGGGCTGGACCGGCAGCTCGTGGAGCTCGTGAACCTCCGGGTCTCCCAGCTCAACGGCTGCGTGTTCTGCCTGGACCGGCACACCCGCCAGGGCGCCGACGCCGGTCTGAGCGTGCAGCGCCTGGGGCTGCTGCCGGCGTGGCGTGAGGCCGGGGCCGTGTACTCCGAGCAGGAGCGCGCCGCGCTCGAGCTCGCCGAGGCGGTCACGGACCTCCCCGAGCAGGAGCAGCTGAACTACGTGCAGGCCTCCACGGCCGCTGTGCTCACGGACGCCCAGTACGCGGCCGTGCAGTGGGTCGCGATCGTGATGAACCTGACGAACCGCATCTCGATCCTGTCCCATCACCCCGTGCGGCGCCGGGACGGCTGACCCCTTCCCCGCCGCCGGCCCGGCGGCGGGATCCACCCAGGAACGAGAGGACCGACCATGACCGAGCAGACCCCCAGCCTGGAGCACCCGCAGGTCCGCAAGAACGCGGAGAGGTACGAGATCGTCGTCGATGACGCGGGCACGGTGGCCGGCTTCACGGTGGCGATCGACGACGACACCGCCGACGGCCCGGCCCAGCGGATCTTCCCGCACACCAAGGTCGACCACGAGTACGAGGGCCGGGGCCTGGCCTCGATCCTCGTGCGCGAGGCGCTGAAGGACACCGTGGCCGCGGGCCGCCGGATCGTCCCCGTGTGCCCGTACGTGAAGGACTGGGTGGACGAACACGACGACGTGGCCGGCGAAGTGGACCCGGCCCGCGCCGAGCATCTCCAGTTCCTGGAGTCCCGCCAGGACTGACGCCCCGCACCCGGTGAGCACCCGGAGACGAGAAGAGCCCCCGCCGATCCGGCGGGGGCTCTTTCTGGTCGGGGTGACAGGATTTGAACCTGCGGCCTCGTCGTCCCGAACGACGCGCGCTACCAAGCTGCGCCACACCCCGTTGGAGGTCTCAGACCTGAATCCAACAGAGAGCGACTATACCAGCCACACCGGGTGCCGCCAAACCGAGATCCGGGGCAGAATCGCACGCGTGAGACCTCTGCGCACCCAACGAATCCGAGAGAGGCCGGCATGAGCTGGTGGCCGTTCCTGCGTTCCTCCGCGAGCCCCTCCCCCGACGACGACGGAGCCCCGGCCGCTGCCGAGCTCGAGGAGGCCGTGGCCGCCCTGCGACGGCTGTTGCGCGCGGAGCGGCACCGACTGCGCCCGGACAGCTGGGCCCTCGCGTGGGAGATGGTCGAGCACGCCGCCGAGTACGGGCCGGCCTGGACTCGCCTGCAGCGCACACGACCCGTGGAGACCCAGGAGCTCGTGCTCGCCCTCACCGGGCGCTTGGAGCCGCTGCTGCGCGACTTCCTCGCGATCCCCGACTCGGAGAAGCCCGCCCATGCCGACGCCGTGCACGCGCGCCTTCGGGAGCAGAGCACGGAGCACGGCCGGCTGCGCCGCCGACTCACCCGCGCGCTCACGGCACGGCTGCGTGCCGGCGAGGAGCTCTGAGCGCCGAGGGGGAGGCACCCGGGAACGCAGAAAGCCCCGTGCAGATCGCACGGGGCCGCCCGGAGAATCCTCCCGGGAATGCGGGAAGGGCCTCGCACGCAACGGTGCGAGGCCCTCCCTCAAAGAATGTCCGGCGGCGACCTACTCTCCCACAACCTCCCGGCTGCAGTACCATCGGCGCTGTGGGCCTTAGCTTCCGGGTTCGGAATGGAACCGGGCGTTTCCCCCACGCTATGACCGCCGTAACCCTAACCCCACACCACCACCCTCAACACGGGCAACAGCAGGGAA
>NZ_JABFBA010000053.1:0-420 GCF_017168445.1 Micrococcus sp. KRD026
GATACAAACAGATACAAATGTTCATTTATTCTTACATGATGAAAATATGCGTCAATTAGTTTCGTATGATGGTAAGCATTTTAAATTAAATAAAACAGATAAGACATATATAAAGGAAGAAATTATAAATATTGCGGAAAATCAACCTGAATTATTTTCTAATAATGTAGTGACAAGACCATTAATGGAAGAATGGCTATTTAACACGGTGGCATTTATTGGAGGACCGAGTGAAATTAAGTACTGGGCTGAACTAAAAGATGTATTTGAACTATTTGATGTTGAAATGCCTATCGTGATGCCAAGGCTTAGAATTACTTATTTAAATGACCGTATTGAAAAAATACTTTCGAAATACAATATTCCATTAGAAAAAGTGTTAGTCGATGGTGTTGAAGGAGAAAGAAGTAAGTTTATTAG
>NZ_JABFBA010000054.1:0-2133 GCF_017168445.1 Micrococcus sp. KRD026
CCCCCACCGACACCCAGGAGACGGACGCATGAGCCACCTCGCCCCCACCGCAGCCCCCCGAACCGGGGCCTCAGACGGCGCCCCGGTCGCGTCGCTCGCCGCGGACATCAACGCCGTCACAACCCACAATCCCCGCCTCACCCCGTTCTGGACCACGGTCACGGTGGTCCTCACCGCCCTGGGGGTCCTGGTGACGATGAACCAGGTCTTCTTCTGGCGTTTGGGCGGGATTACGCTCCTCCAGAACACTTTCCTCTACCTGCTCCTGGCGTGCTTCCTCCCGATCGTCTTTATCGTCACGCCAGCCCTCAGCCGCAGGGCCCACAAGTCTCCCGGCGCCGCCGGCGGGCCTCCGCCCGGCACGAGCACCCTCCAGATCATCGAGGCCGAGGGGATGCGGACCGCTCGGCAGGGCGTCCCCCTGTACGACGTGCTCCTCATGGTCCTGACAGTCATCTCCTGCCTGTACTTCGCCTTCCACGGCGTGGACATCCAGGAGTATGGCTGGGAGTGGAACGCCCCCGCCGTGGCCACCGTCCTCTCCCTCGTCTTCTGGGCCCTCGTCGTGGAGATCCTGCGACGGGCCGCGGGGTGGATCGTCGCCGTGCTGGGCCTCGCCTTCTCCCTCTACCCGATCATCGCGGGCGGCATCCCCATCGGGATCCTCCAGGGCATCGACTACGACCTCCTCACCATCGGCCAGGTCCACTCAATGGGGACCGAGTCCATCCTGGGCATGCCCCTCCAGACGGCGGGGGCCATCCTGGTGGGCTTCCTCCTCTTCGGCACCGTGCTGCAGCACACCGGCGGAGCCGATTTCTTCCACAACCTGTCGATGGCCGTCTTCGGGCGCTACCGCGGCGGTTCGGCGAAGGTGGCCGTGGCATCCTCCGCCACCATGGGCATGATGTCCGGCTCCGCCGTGTCCAATGTGCTCACCACGGGACCGATGACGATCCCCGCCATGATCCGCTCCGGCTTCACCCCCCGCGTCGCCGGCGCCGTGGAGGCTACGGCTTCCTCCGGCGGCTCCATCACGCCGCCCATCATGGGCACCGCCGCCTTTCTCATGGTCTCGTTCGTCGGTGTCCCGTACACCACGATCCTCGTGGCGGCCACGATCCCGGCCTTCCTGTACTTCCTGGGCGTCTTCCTCCAGATCGACGCCTACGCGGCGGTCCACGACCTCAAGGGCACGCCCCGCCACCTCCTGCCGCGCCTTGGCCTCGCCCTCAAAGAGGGCTGGCCCTACCTCGGCGCCCTCGCGGTGCTCACGGGCCTCCTCTTCGTCCTCGACTCCGAGGCCCAGGTGCCGTTCTGGGTCGTGGGGCTGCTCATCCTCATCGCCGCCGTCAGTCCCCGCGTGCAGATGTCCCGCCGCCAGTGGTTGGACATGGCCGTTGACTGCGGGCGTACCCTCGCCCAGATCATCGGCATCATCGCCGGCGTCGGGCTCATCCTGGGCGGCCTCACCGCCACGGGTGTGGCCCTGTCCCTCTCCCGGGACCTCGTGGCGCTCGTGGGGGACAACACGATCCTCCTGCTCCTCACCGGCGCGGCCGTGTGCTTCGTCCTCGGCATGGGCCTGACCATCTCTGCGGCCTACGTCTTCCTGGCCATCGTCATGGTCCCCGCCGTCATCTCGCTGGGCATCGACCCGCTGGCCGCCCACCTCTTCGTCATCTACTGGGCGTCGGTGTCCTACATCACCCCGCCGGTCGGCCTCGCGGCATTCGCCGCCGCGGGCATCTCCAAGGCGTCCCCGATGGCTACGTGCGTCGAGGCCATGCGCCTCGGGGCCGTCAAGTACATCGTCCCGTTCGGCTTCGCCCTCAACCCGGCCCTCGTCGCCCAGGCGAGCGGCGGGGAAATCCTCTTGGCCTTCCTCTTCAGTGTCGTGGCCGTCTACGCCGTGGCGGGCGCCCTCGGCGGCTACCTTGCGGTCGTCGAGCGCCGCCTGCCCGTCTGGGCCCGGGTCGCCCTGGCCGTCAGCGGGTTCATGATGTTCCTCCCCCAGCTCTGGGTCACCCTTCTTGGCCTGGCCTTCACCGCCGCCGTCGTCGCCGTCGTCCGGCTTGCAGTGCCTGGGGACCTGCCCCCCGAGCCCGTGGAGGACTCCGGAGAGGCCCCCCG
>NZ_JABFBA010000055.1:0-271 GCF_017168445.1 Micrococcus sp. KRD026
TGAGTCATGAGCGGGTCTCTTCTGGCAGGTGGGTTGTTGAGGAACTTCCATCCTGCCGGGCGGGGCCCGCTCGTCTCATCTCAGCCCGGGCCTCGTGCCAAGAACCTCATGACCCACAACAGCTAGACGGATCCGTCTATTCTGGCTAGACGGATCCGTCTACAATCGTGGCTGGCGCCGCGCCGGAGGCCCGTAAGACAACCGATCCCCCGGGTCTCTGACGGGGCTTGGAGGAGGAAACCTGAACGCTGAAATTCTCGCTATCAACGGT
>NZ_JABFBA010000056.1:0-402 GCF_017168445.1 Micrococcus sp. KRD026
CGTCGATACTATGAATAAAAAACTTTTTAGAGTCTTGAGAAATTCGTATTACTGTAGACCCTGGAGTTATAATAATTAAAATTGTTAAAAATGTTATTGACCAATCACTTGTTAGTCTTGTTTCATATGAAAGTAATCCAGGGTTCATATCTTTTGTTTTAAAAAGAATATAATTAATCGTGCTAATGCTAGATGTTATTAATTGATATAAATAAACACCTAAAAATTTAATAGCTACCCAAATTTTTCTAACATAAAAATCATCGCTGAAAAACCTGTGTAATATATAAATGACAATTAAACCAATTAAATATCCAGAAAAGAAAGTCGAGAATTTAAAATGATCTTCATCTTGAAATAATACCCATAAGAATGCAATGATAATATTTAAAACTATTTGGT
>NZ_JABFBA010000057.1:0-21146 GCF_017168445.1 Micrococcus sp. KRD026
CGCGTCGACGGGGCCGTGTGCGGCGGGCCGTCAGCGGGTCAGGCCGAGACGACGGCGGGCCGCGACCAGCACCCCCGCGGCGGCGGCGCCGAGGCCGGCCAGCCACCAGCCGGTGGACTGCCCCGTCGACGCAGCGGGTCTACGAGACGGTGTGCGCGGTGTTGGCCCGGACCGGTCTGGCGCCGGAGCAGGTGCTGGCCCGGGTGATCGCGCTCGAGTCGTTCATCTACGGGTCTGCGTACGACGTCGACGCTCCGGCCGACATCTTCGAGGTGGCGGGGGCGCAGGAGCGCCTGCCCGCGCTTGGCGCGGCCGCCGAGGCCTTCCGGGCGGGCGGGGGCACGCGCGCGACGGGGGCGCGGAACCCCTATGCGGACGCACCCTTCGAGGAGGGACTGGACCTGCTGCTGGCGGGCCTCGGCGACTGACCCGCGGACTGCCGGCCGCGTGTCAGGCCGGCACGGACGCGCCGCCCCTGTGTGTGAGAGGGGCGGCGCGTCGACGGGGCCGTGTGCGGCGGGCCGTCAGCGGGTCAGGCCGAGACGACGGCGGGCCGCGACCAGCACCCCCGCGGCGGCGGCGCCGAGGCCGGCCAGCCACCAGCCGGTGGACTGCCCCGTCTCGACGGTGTCCGGGGTCGTGTGCTGCTCGTCGGCGTCGTCCTCGACCGGAGCGGGCTGTTCCTCCTCATCCTCCGGAGCCGGGGCGGCCTCGTCGCCCCGGAACGCGGCGAGCGCCGCTGCGGTGTCCGGGTCGGTCAGGTCGAGCGGCTTCCCGTTGAGGACGCCGTCCTCGGCATCGAGGAAGCCGTCGTACGCGGCGGAGATCTCCTCGCCGACATGCACGGTGACGGTCTGGACGTGGGCGACGTGGTCGCTGTGGAAGTCGACGGTGAAGGTGTCCGTACCGACGAAGCCCTCGTCGGGGATGTACCAGGCACGGAGCTCGGAGTGCTCCGAGTCACGGAACGCGAAGACCTCACCGTGGGCCGGCTCGGCCACGACCGCCGCGTAGGCGTCCTCCATCGTCGGCGCGGCGACCAGGTGGACGATCTCAGCGCCCGCCACCCCGGGAGCCAACTGCATGGCCGAGTCCCAGACCAGGGGCCGGTCCCCGAGGTCGGCCGTCTGCGGGCCGTCGACGGCGTGCACGGCCGCCCCCTGATCGTCGGCGAGGTCGGCGTCCGCCTGGAGCGTGATGCCCATGTTCAGCATCTGCCCGTCCACCTCCACGTCGTACCGCACGAGGCCTTCACCGGCCGCGCCGAGCGCGCGGCGGGTCTCCAGGACGTCCACCGCGCCGCCGTCGATGACGTCCAGGGCGGTGAACTCCACCTCCTGGCCGCCCTCCAGGCGGGTGCCGTCCTCGGCCACCGGGGTGAGCGTGAGCGTGAGGTCCTCCGGGTCGTAGCCGTCGTAGGTCTGGAAGAAGGCGGCGGTGACGTTCTCGTGGTCGACGGCCTGGAAGTAGCCGGCCTGGGGGCCATGGGCGTCGTCCCAGGCCGCGGCGGGGCCGGCGAGGGCGACGGTGGTGATGAGGCCGGCGGCGGCGACGGCGGCGGGCAGGTGACGGAGGGAGGGACGACGGGTACGGATGACGGACATGGCAGATCCTCACTGAGTCGGCCGGACAGGGGTGGCGGTCCCCGCCTCTGCAGCACCGGTGGTCCGGGCTCCACGGGTGGAGACGCCTCGAGTCTGTCCGCCGAGAGCCTGCCGTGAAAGGGCTGTGCGACGTCGATGCGTGATCGACGCTGGACCGCAACCCGGTCGTGACCGGTGGTTCTCGACGGCGAGCTGGCCGTCACGACGACGAAGGCCCGGTCCGCACGGACCGGGCCTTCTGACGGGTGGAGGTAAGGGGATTCGAACCCCTGACCTTCTGCATGCCATGCAGACGCGCTACCAACTGCGCCATACCCCCAGGTGGGTGGTGACTCCGTTTCCGGCGGACCGGCCGGAGCACCTGAACAGAATACCCGGCCTGCGGCAACCGCGCAAACCGGCCGGGCGGCGTCGATGGACCGCCGCGACGCCACGGCCTAGCGTGCAGGAGACGCCCCCATGCCCCCCCGCCAGCCCAGGAGGTCCTGCATGTCCCGCACTGACGCACCGATCCGCACCGCCCTGATCGGCTACGGGTTCGCCGGGAAGACGTTCCACGTCCCCCTGCTCCACGCCACGGAGGGACTCGCTCTCACCCATGTCGTCTCGAGCCGCCCGGACGCGGTGCACGCGGACCTGCCGGACGTCGTCGTGGTGCCTGACGTGGACAAGCTCCTGGCTCGCCACGACGTGGACCTCGTGGTGATCGCCGCCCCGAACGACCAACACGCGCCGCTCGCGCGCACGGCCCTGAGGGCGGGTAGGCACGTGGTGGTAGACAAGCCCTTCACGCTGAGTCTCGCCGAGGCGCGGGAGCTTCGCGACCTCGCGGTCGAGACCGGGCGGGTGCTGCGGGTGTTCCAGAACCGCCGCTTCGACAGCGACTTCCTGGGCATCGCCGAGCTGGTCCGCTCCGGCCGGCTCGGGGACGTCGTCCACCTCGAGTCCCGGATCGACCGCTTCCGCCCGACCGTCCGGGACCGCTGGCGGGAAGCCGCGGTGCCCGGGGGCGGCATCTGGTTCGACCTCGGACCGCACCTGGTCGACCAGGCGCTCCTGCTCTTCGGTGTCCCCGAACGCGTAGACGCCGACCTCGCGGCCCTGCGTCCGGGCGCCCCGGTCGAGGACTGGGCGCACTGCGTGCTGCAGTACCCGGGCCGGCGCGTGGTCCTGCAGGCGTCGATGCTCGTGGCCGGCGGCAGCCCGCGCTTCGCGGTCCACGGCACGCGTGGCTCCGCGGTGAAGGAACTGCCGGATCGGCAGGAGGTTCAGCTGCGCGCTGGTCTGCTCCCCGGCGCCGAGGGCTGGGGCGTCGATCCGGACCCGATCCTCCTGCACGACGGGGAGGGGAACACCGAGCGCGTCCCCGCGCCGATCGGAGCCCAGCAGCGGTCCTACGCGGGCGTGCGCGACGCGATCCTGGGCCGCGCGAGCAGCGACGCCGCCACCCCCGACCAGGCCGTCGCCGTGATGGCGGTGCTCGAGGCCGCCGTCGCCTCGGCGCGGGAGGGCCGTGCGGTGGAACCCGCACTCACGGCGGCGGAGCGCGCAGCGTACCCCGGCGTGTCCCCCGCACCGACCGCGGCGGAGCGACATCACCGCAGTGCAGAACCGCGGTGATGTCGCGGGGCGGCGGTCGCCTCCCGGCCCCGCACGGGAGTCCGACGACGACGAAGGCCCGGTCCGTGTGGACCGGGCCTTCTGACTGGTGGAGGTAAGGGGATTCGAACCCCTGACCTTCTGCATGCCATGCAGACGCGCTACCAACTGCGCCATACCCCCAGATGTGGGCGCCACCCGCGATCTTCACGCGCCGTTTCCGGCCCGTTCGCCTCGCTGGCAACTCGACCAGCGTACACGGTCCCCGTGCGGGCGCCAAATCGGCGTCCGGGCCGGGGCGCCCTCAGATGCCGTAACCCTCGAGGGTCCAATCGCCCCAGCCCTCGGCCCCGGTGTCGGCAGTGAACGCGCCCTGCAACACGGCGGCGCGGGCGTTGCCGATCCGCGCCATCGCCGCGAAGGCCTCGCCCTCGTGACGCAGGAGCAACCCCGTGGCCGCGCGGATCAGCGCACCGTGGGCCACGGCGAGCAGGGTGTGGGCGCCACCGTCGCGGGGGGTGTCCGCCCAGTGCGGGGGCACGTGTCCGCGCAGCGCACGCAGGGCCCGCTCGCCGCCCCCGCGCAGGGTCTCCCCGCCGACGGGACCGGCGTCGAGCGCCGGCTCGGCCCGCCAGAGGCGGTGCTCGTCCGGCCAGCGTTCCGCGATGGCACTGAGCTCCAGGCCCTCCCACTCTCCCCCGGCCAGCTCCATCAGCTCCGGGTCGACGGCCACGGGCGCCGCGCCCACCCGGGCCTCGAGCACGATCTCGGCCGTGCGGCGCGCCCGGGCCAGCGGGGAGCACACGGCCACGAGCTCCTCCGCGTCCTCGAGCAGATCGCCCACGGGCCCACCGGCGGCGCGGCGGGCCTGGCGCTCCCCCTCGGCGTTCAGCTCGATGTCCGTGTGCCCCTGGTAGCGGTCCAGGACGTTCCAGTCGGTCTCGCCGTGACGCAGCAGGATCAGGCGCATCTCCCGGCCCGCTCAGGAGGCGTGCGAGGCGGAGGCGCCGTCGTCCTGGGTGGCCGCGTCCGGTCGGGTGCTCTCCTCCGGCAGGCCGAGGTCGATCGCCGGGGTGTCCTTCCACAGGCGGTCCAGCGCGTAGAACTCGCGGTCCTCGCGATGCTGGACGTGCACCACGAAGTGTCCGTAGTCGAGCAGCACCCAGTGGCCGTCGGACCGGCCCTCGCGACGCAACGGCTTGAGCTGCTCGTCCTTCAACAGCGCCTCCTCGACGCCGTCGACGATCGCGTTGACCTGACGCTCCGAGGCGCCGGAGGCGATCAGGAAGGCGTCGGTCAGGCCGAGCCGCTCGGCGACGTCGAACGCGACGATGTGCGTGCCGAGCTTGTCCGCGGCGGCGGCCGCGGCGGTGGTGAGGGCGTCCAGGGTGGTCTGGGGAACGGTCACGAGGTCTCCTCTTCCGAGACGTAGAGGTGGTGCTTGGCGATGTATTGGACGACGCCGTCCGGGACGAGATACCAGACGGGCCGGCCCCGGCGGACGCGCTCCCGGCAGTCCGTGGAGGAGATCGCCATGGCGGGGATCTCCATCAGGGAGACGTCGGCGCCCAGGCCCATGTCCGAGAGGTCGTGGCCGGGACGGGTGACACCGACGAAGTGCGCCAGGTCCCAGAGTTCGTCCACGTCCTTCCACGTGAGGATCTGGCCCATGGCGTCCGCGCCGGTGATGAAGAACAGCTCGGCGTCCGGGTGCAGGCGGCGCAGGTCCCGCAGCGTGTCCACGGTGTAGGTGGCGCCGGGGCGGTCGATGTCCACCCGGGAGACGGTGAACCGGGGGTTGGAGGCGGTGGCCACCACGGTCATGAGGTAGCGGTCCTCGGCCGGGGAGACCTGCCGGTCCGACTTCTGCCACGGCTGACCCGTGGGGACGAAGATGACCTCGTCCAGCGCGAACTCGGCGGCCACCTCGGAGGCGGCCACGAGGTGCCCGTGGTGGATCGGGTCGAAGGTGCCGCCCATGATGCCGAGGCGAGGGCGGCGGGCGCGCCCGGCGGTGGGCGCGGTGACGGGGGTGCGGGAGGCGACGGTCATGCGCTCAGGAGACGAACGGACGGCCCGCCGCGTCGCCCCCGGCGGAGGCGACGACGCGGCGGGCCGGTGAGACGTCAGTGGCCGGAGGTGTGCGAGCCGCGGCCGGTGCCGTGGTGCTGGACCGCGGTGGTGGGCTCGGGCAGGCGCAGCGCGCGGGAGCGCATGGACATGGTGGCGGCCAGGGCGGCCATCAGCAGCGCGAAGACGAGCAGGCCGTACCAGATGGGGTCCATCGGCAGCTCGTTGACGACGTGGTGGCCCTCGGCGGCGGCCAGGATCAGGGAGGTGTTCAGCATGGATGCTCCTCGGTGCAGCGGGTCAGACGGCCGGGCCGGGGCCGGGCCGAAGGGGTCCTGGTGTCCATCGTAGCCCGGCTCAGCGGCGGATCTGCCCGTCGCCGCACAGGATCCACTTGGTGGTCGTGAGCTCCTCCAGGCCCATGGGCCCGCGGGCGTGCATCTTCTGGGTGGAGATGCCCACCTCGGCGCCGAGGCCGAGCTCGCCGCCGTCGGTGAAGCGCGTGGACGCGTTCACGATGACGGCCGCGGCGTCCACCTCGGTGATGAACCGCTCGGCCGCGGCCAGGTCGTTCGTGACGATGGCCTCGGTGTGGCCCGTGGACCACCGGCCGATGTGCTCGATCGCCTGGCCGAGGGAGTCCACGACGCGCACGGCCATTTCCATGTCCAGGTACTCGGTGCCCCAGTCCTCCTCCGTGGCGTCCACGGCGTCCCGGGCGTGGTCGCCGCGGTCGGCGAGCGTGGGCAGCCAGGCCCGCGCGGCCTCGTCCACGTGCAGCAGCACGCCGGCACGGGTGAGGGCGCGCAGCACTTCTCGGCCCACCTCCTCCGCGTCCCGGTGGAGCAGCAGGGTCTCGGCCGCATTGCACACGGAGGTGCGGTGGGTCTTCGAGTTGAGCGCGATGTCCACCGCCATCTGCTTGGGTGCGGAGGCGTCCACGTACAGATGCACGTTGCCCTCACCCGTCTCGATCACGGGCACCCGGGCCTCGCGGACCACGCGCTGGATCAGCTCACGGCCGCCGCGCGGGACGAGGACGTCCACCGCGCCACGGGCGGCCATCAGGGCGGCGACGCCGGGACGTCCGAGATCGTCGATGCCCTGGATGATGTTGGCGTCGAAGCCCTGGTCCACGAGCGCCTCGCGCAGCACCTGGATCAGGACCGCGTTGGTGGACTCCGCGGCCGAGCCGCCGCGCAGGATCACGCCGTTGCCCGACTTCAGGGCGATGCCGGCGATGTCCACCGTGACGTTCGGACGGGCCTCGTACACGGCGCCCACGACGCCCAGGGGCACCCGCACCTGGCTCATCCGCACGCCGTTGGGCAGCGGGCCGCCGCGGACCACGGTGCCCACGGGGTCCGGCAGGCCGGCCAGGGTCTCCAGGGCGAGGGCCAGCGCCTCGACGCGCGCCTCGTCCAGCTTGAGGCGGTCCAGCATGGCCGCCGAGGTGCCGGTCTCGCGGCCGCGGCTGCGGTCCTCGCGGTTGGCCGTGATGATCGCGGCCGTGTTGGCGCGCAGCGCCTCGGCCATGTGGCGCAGGACGGCGTCCTTGCGGGCGCGGCCGGCGACGGCCAGCTCGGGCACGGCCTGACGCGCCCACTCGGCCCGCTGGCGGACGGCCTCCTCGACCTCGGGCGTCGGCGCCTCGGCGTCCTGGCGGCCGGACTGATCCTGGGGTGCGGTGCTCTCGGTGGTCTGCATGCCGCCAGCCTATCGAGCGCCCCGGACGAGGCACGAGGCCCGGTCCGTCGACTCGGCCGGAGCCCGTGCCGGTCAGCGCTGCGGCGGAGCCAGGCGCACCCAGTCGTCGGCGTGCACGACGACGCCGTCGTAGCCCGCGCCGAGGTCCTCGCGGAGGTCGGCGGTCGTCCGCCCGAGCATGGCGGGCAGCTGCGACGAGGAGTACTGCACGAGGCCGCGCGCCCGCACCCGGCCATGCGCATCCACGATCTCGACGACGTCGCCCGGCGTGAAGGCGCCCGTGCAGCCGGTGATGCCCGCGGCCAGCAGGGAGCGGCCGCGGTCGATCGCCCCGGCCACCGCGCCGTCGTCGATGATGAGCCGACCCCGGACCTCCGCCGTGAGGCCGAGCCACGCCGCGCGGGCGGACCGGCGGCGGCCGGTGGCGGAGAACCACGTGCCCACGTCCTCCCCCGCGAAGGCGGCGCCCGCATTGGCGGCCGAGGTCAGCAGGGTCGGGATGCCGGTGGTGGCCGCGATGCCGGCCGCGTCCACCTTGGTCACCATGCCACCCGTGCCCACACCGGCAGAACCGGGCACGCGCACGTCGACGCCGGACAGGTCGTCGTCGGAGGTCACCTCGGGGATACGCCGCGCGTCCGGGTTCGAGGGGTGGCCCGTGTAGAGGGCGTCCACGTCGGAGAGCAGGACCAGCAGGTCCGCCTTGCAGAGGTTGGCGGTGAGGGCCGCGAGGCGGTCGTTGTCGCCGAAGCGGATCTCGCGCGTGGCCACGGCGTCGTTCTCGTTCACGATCGGCATCACGTCGAGCGTGAGCAGCCGCGCGAGGGCGCGGTGCGCGTTCGTGTACTGGGTGCGCCGCATGAGCTCTTCGGCGGTGAGGAGCACCTGCGCCACCTCCGTGTCGTGCCGGCCGAAGCTCGTGGTGTAGTGCGCCATGAGCTTGCTCTGGCCGACCGCCGCCGAGGCCTGCTGGGTGGCGGTGTCCTTGGGGCGGCGGCTCAGCCCGAGGTGCGGGAAGCCGGCCGCGATGGCGCCGGAGGACACGAGCACCACCTGGGTGCCCTTCTGCCGCTCGGCGGCGAGGACGTCCACGAGCCGGTCGATGGCCGCCACGTCCAGGCCGTCCGGGGTGGTCAACGAGGACGAGCCGATCTTCACGACCACTCGGCGTGCGGCCTGCATCGTCTCCCGCGAGGTCACGGGGTTGGCCTGCGGGTCCTCAGAGCCGCGCGTGGCGGGGGTCGGATAGCGGGTGACGACGGTGCGCCGCACGGACATGGATCATCCCTCTCGATCGTCGGTGTCGGTCCACAGGCCGGAGCGTCGCTCGGCCTCCATCTCGGCCCGGGTCGCCGCACGGGCGGCCCGGCGGGCATCCTGCTCGGCGCGCTTCTCCGCGCGGGTCGCGCGGGTGCGCTCGTCGAGCCGCAGGTCGGTGCCCCGGGGCCCGGCGAGCAGCTCGGCTCCCGCGGACAGCGTGGGCTCCCAGTCGAAGACGACGCCCGTGACGTCGTCGCCGATCACGACGGCGTCGCCCGGCCTCGCACCGGCCTTGAACAGGCCGTCCTCGACGCCGGCCCGCTGGAGCCGGTCCGCAAGGTAGCCGATCGCCTCGTCGTTCTGGAAGTCCGTCTGGGCGACCCACCGCTCGGGCTTCTCGCCGCGCACGCGGAACAGCGGCTCGAGGTTGCGCTCCTCGCGGCGGATCGTGAATTCGGCCCGCTCGCCACGGCGGCGATGCCGGCGCGGCACCTCGACGGGCGCGGCCGGCGCGGGCTCGACCACCCGGGAACGGGCCTCCGCCACGAGCTCGGCCATGGCGTACTTGAGGGCGTCCAGGCCCTCGCGGGCCAGCGCGGAGATGTCGAAGACCCGTAGGCCACGGCCCTCGAGCTCGTCGCGGACCATGTCCGCCATCGCGGCGCCGTCGGGCAGGTCGGTCTTGTTCAGGGCGATGAGGCGGGGCCGCTCGTTCAGCGGTACGACGCCCTCCCCGCCCTGGGAGAAGACGGGCTCCACCGCGTAGGCCTCGAGCTCGGCCTCGATGGCCTCGAAGTCGGCGATCGGGTCGCGGTCGGACTCGAGGCTGCCGCAGTCGAGGACGTGCACGAGCGCGGCGCAGCGCTCGACGTGGCGCAGGAACTCCAGGCCGAGGCCGCGGCCCTCCGAGGCACCGGGGATCAGGCCCGGGACGTCGGCCACGGTGAAGCGCACGTCGCCGGCCTGCACGACCCCGAGGTTGGGCACGAGCGTGGTGAACGGGTAGTCCGCGATCTTGGGACGGGCCGCAGACAGGGCAGCGATGAGGGAGGACTTGCCGGCCGAGGGGAAGCCCACGAGCGCGACGTCCGCCACGGTCTTGATCTCGAGCGTCAGGTCCCGGCTCTCCCCCGGCAGGCCGAGCAGCGCGAAGCCGGGCGCCTTGCGCTTCACGGAGGCCAGAGCCGCGTTGCCGAGGCCGCCCTGACCGCCGGCGGCGGCGACGTAGGTCGCGCCCTCCCCCACGAGATCGGCCACGATGTTGCCCTGCTCATCCTTGACCACCGTGCCGTCCGGCACGGGCAGCACGAGCGACTGGCCGTTCTTGCCCTCGCGGTGGTCGCCCATGCCCGGCTGGCCGTTCTCAGCGGACCGGTGCGGGGCGTGGTGGTAGTCCAGCAGCGTGGTGGTCTGCGAGTCCACCACGAGGGTGATGTCGCCGCCGTCGCCCCCGTCGCCGCCGTCGGGGCCACCCAGGGGCTTGAACTTCTCGCGATGCACGGAGACGCACCCGTGCCCGCCGTTGCCGGCGGTGAGGTGGAGGACCACGCGGTCCACGAAGGCTGCCATGGGAGTGCTCCTAGGGGCTGGAGGGATCGGACTCAGACGGCCCAGGGGCCGGAGACGCCGACGGCGGGGGCGGGTCCGGTGGATGCCGGGCCCGCCCCCGCCGGGGCGTCAGGGGGTGCGGGTGTCCTCGCCGGGCGAGGGTCCGCACGCAGACCGCACGAGTGTCAGATCACTCCGCGGCGGGGACGATGTCCACGACCTTGCGGCCGCGGCGCTGGCCGAAGGCCACGGAGCCCGCGGACAGCGCGAAGAGGGTGTCGTCCTTGCCGCGGCCGACGTTGCGGCCCGGGTGGAACTTGGTGCCACGCTGGCGGACGATGATCTCGCCGGCGTTGACGTCCTCGCCGCCGTAGCGCTTGACGCCGAGGTACTGCGGGTTCGAATCGCGGCCGTTCTTCGAGGAACTGCCGGCCTTCTTATGTGCCATTGCTGTTGCCTAACCTCTCGGATGCTCGGTTTCGCCGGTGCCGGTGACGGCTCAGGCGATCCCGGTGATCTTGACCGTGGACAGCTCAGAGCGGTGGCCCTGGCGCTTCTTGTAGCCGGTCTTGTTCTTGTACTTCATGATGACGACCTTCTTGCCACGGGAGTGGGAGACGACCTCGGCGGTCACCTTCACACCGGCGGCATCGGCGCCAGCCTTGACCTCGTCCCCGTCCACCAGCATCAGAGCGGGCAGCTCGACGGAGCCACCGGTCTCAGCGGGAACGCGGTCAAGGGTAACGAGGTCTCCGACGGAAACCTTCTCCTGGCGGCCGCCAGCGCGGACAATCGCGTACACCACTTGGGACTCACTTCTCTCGACGTTTCAACGGATCAGATCGGGTTCTGCTCGCCCGCACCTCGACCGCGGCTGCGTCCGGGTCCGGCGGTCCCTCACCGGGACATGCGGGAGCGTGCGGGCGGTGAACACCGATGGTCCAGCATACTCGCTGCCGGGCATCCGGACCAAACAGAGGCGTGTCGGCGCGTCGCCGCCGCCCGGGGCAGGCCCGGGGCGGCGGCACCGACGACGGTCAGCGGCCGCGACGGGCCAGGTCGGCGGCCTTCACTCCGACGCCGAGCATCACCGGGGCGGCACCCTGCGGCTCGGCGGGGGTGGACGCCTCGGCCACGGCCGCGGTGAAGCGGCCGCCCTGGGCGCCGCCGGGCGCGGCCTGGACCTGGACGTGGACGCCGTCGGACGACACGGCGCGACGCGAGCGCCGGCGCGGCGATCCAGGCACCGGGGCGGTCGGAGCCGCCTGGGCCTCGGTCGGGGCGTCCGCGGCGGACGCCTGGTCCGCGTCCGCCGTGGGCTCCGCCGTCGGCTCGGTCGCCGCAGGCTCCACCATCACGGCCTCCTCGACGGCGGCCGGGGCGGCGGGCTGCTCGTGGACCTCGGTGGCGTCCGTGGACTCCTCGGGCGAGGGCTCGGTGGCCTCCACCGGAGCCGCGTCCGTGCGGTCGGCCGTCCGCTCGGCGGACGCGTCCGCACCGGCGGCCGGACGGACGACGCCGTCGCTCGAGGCCCGGCGGGACCGGCGGCGCCGGGGCGCCGGGGCATCCTCGGCGGGCACGGGCGCCGGGGCATCCTCGGCAGGCACAGGCTCCGATGCGACCTCGGAGGACACGGCCACCGAGGAGTCGGCGTCCGCGGCCTCGTGCCGCGACGGCGTCGCGCGCTCCGCACCGTGGTCCTCGGCGTCGGCGTCGGCCTCGGTCGAGGCCGCCTCGCCGCCTCGGCGAGACCGCCCGCGGCCACCCCGGCGACGCCGGGACCGGCGGGGACGGTCGTCCTGCTCAGCCGCGTCTTCCGGGGACTCGGCCTCGGCGTCGGCCTCCGCCTCCGCGACGGCGGCCACGGCCTCCTCGGCCTGCACGACCGGGTCCTGGTGCTCGGGGGCCGCGGCGGCGGCCGGCTCGGCCGCCTCCTCCTCGGTCTGACGGGTCTGACCGGCGGACTCGGCGGGGCCGTCGTCGTGCGACCGCGCGGCATCCTCGGAGCCGGCATCCTCGGCGCCGGTGTCCCCCGACTCCTCAGCGCGGCCCCGGCTGCGGCGGCGGCCCCGACGACGCCGGCGACGCGGCGTCTCCTCCTCGTCCGTCCCGGCCGGCTGCCCGGCCTCCGCGGGCCCGGCCGACGCGGCCTCGACGGCCTCGGCCGCGGAGTCCTCGGCGGCGTCCGCCGCCTGCTCGGCGGGGGCGGACTCCTGGGCGGGGGCCTCGTCCTCGGCCACCTTGCCGGAGGCCTTCGCGATCGAGTGCAGGGCGACCCGGGCGGCCTCGGCCCGCTCACGGCGCTGCCGCTCGTCCTCCGAGTCGGCGTGCTCGGCGCCCGTCGTCGTGGCCGCGGCGGCGTGGGCGTGCTCGCCCTCGCCGTCGCCCCGACGCCGGCGACGACGGCGGCCCTCCGCCTCGCCGCGCTGCTCACCGCCGGAGCGGCCCCGCTCGACCGGCGTGTCCTGGATGAGGATGCCGCGGCCGGCGCAGTGCTCGCAGGTCTCCGAGAACACCTCCACGAGCCCGGTGCCCATGCGCTTGCGCGTCATCTGGACCAGGCCGAGCGAGGTCACCTCGGCGACCTGGTGCTTCGTGCGGTCCCGGCCCAGGCACTCCACGAGACGGCGCAGCACGAGGTCGCGGTTGGCCTCGAGCACCATGTCGATGAAGTCGATGACGATGATGCCGCCGATGTCCCGCAGGCGCAGCTGCCGGACGATCTCCTCGGCGGCCTCGAGGTTGTTCTTGGTGACGGTCTCCTCGAGGTTGCCGCCGGAGCCCGTGAACTTGCCGGTGTTCACGTCCACCACGGTCATGGCCTCGGTGCGGTCGATCACGAGCGAGCCGCCGGAGGGCAGGTACACCTTGCGCTCGAGCGCCTTGTGGAGCTGCTCGTCCACGCGGTGGGTGGCGTACAGGTCCTCGCCGTCGTGGTCCTCCGGCACCCAGTGGTGCAGACGGCCCAGCAGGTGCGGGGCCACGTAGGTCACGTAGGCCTCGATGTTGTCCCACGTGGCCTCGCCCTGCACGAGCATGGCGGAGAAGTCCTCGTTGAAGACGTCGCGGACCGTCTTGATGGTCAGGTCCGGCTCGGCGTAGAGCAGCTCGGGGGCGAGCACCTTGGTGCCGGACGCCTTCTCCTGGATGCCCTCCCACTGGGCGCGCAGACGGTTGATGTCGTTCTGCAGCTCCTGCTCGGAGGTGCCCTCGGCCGCGGTGCGCACGATCACGCCGGCGTCCTGCGGCAGGTGGTCCTTGAGGATCTTCTTCAGACGCGAGCGCTCCACGTCCGGCAGCTTGCGGGAGATGCCGGTCATCGAGCCTCCCGGCACGTACACGAGGTAGCGGCCGGGCAGGGAGACCTGGCTGGTCAGACGGGCGCCCTTGTGGCCCACCGGGTCCTTGGTGACCTGGACGAGCACGGTGTCGCCGGACTTGAGCGCGTTCTCGATCTTTCTCGGCTTGCCGTCCAGCTGGGCGGCGTCCCAGTTGACCTCGCCCGCGTAGAGCACGGCGTTGCGTCCGCGGCCGATGTCCACGAACGCGGCCTCCATGGACGGCAGCACGTTCTGGACCTTGCCCAGGTACACGTTGCCGATCATCGAGTCCTGCGTGGTGTGCGAGACGAAGTGCTCGGCCAGCACGCCGTCCTCGAGCACGGCGATCTGGATGCGCTGGTCGCGCTGGCGCACCAGCATCTTGCGGTCCACGGCCTCGCGGCGGGCCAGGAACTCGGCCTCGGTGATCACGGTGCGGCGACGCCCGCCCGAGCGGGAGTCGCGGCGGCGCTGGCGCTTCGCCTCGAGCCGGGTGGATCCCTTGACGCTCTGGACGGTGTCCGAGGCGGTGCCGACGGCCTGGCGCGGCGCGCGCACGCGGGTGACGGTGTGCTCGGGATCGCCGGCCTCGCCGCCGTCGAGCTCCATGTCCACCTCACCGCGGCGGCGTCGGCGGCGCCGCCGGGAGACCACGGCGCCCTCGGCCCGGTCCTCGGACTCTCCGGCGTCCTCGTCCTCGGAGCGCTGCCGGGACGTGGTCTCGGTGCGCAGGACCTCGATCAGGTTCGCCGGCACGGCGAACGGGTCGGTCGGGTCGACCTGCAGCGTCGGCGCGCTCGGCTCCTCGGCCGGGTCCGCGGCGTCGTCGGACGCGGCGGTCCGCTCCGGCTCCGCCCCGTCGGCGGTGTCCGCCGCGGTCTGCGTCACGGCCTGCTCGGCCGTCTCTTCCACGCGTTCGTCTGCGCGGGTCGTGTCCTCGTTGTTGGCCGCCATGGCAGCACCTCCCGCCGACCGACGACGCCACACTCGCCGCCGCCCGGCGTGTCCGCGTCCGCCGCCGGCCGCGTTGCCCCGGGCGCCGTGCGCCACGGGTGCGCCGGGAGGCGGACTCCGAGAAGTCATCGGGTGGACCGCGTCGACCGTCAGGGCCCGGCGCGGAACCGCTGCGCCCTCGAGATCGGGGCCTGGGCGTCACGTGCCGTCCGCCGGCCGGCGCACGGACGCGCACGGGCGAAGCCCGGCGTCCACCTCCCGCACGATGCTCGACGCGGGGGCGCCTCGGCGGCGGCCCGACGTCGGGCGCGCAGCGGGCTGCCCCGCGGTGTGGCCACGGGACGGCCAGGGCCGATTCTCTCACATCCGCCCCGGGCACGCGCCTAGAATCGTGTCCATGCCTGCGACCCCGCTGACGGACGACATCCGCCTCTCCCCCGCCGACGACATCCCCGCCGAGGAGGCCCGGCTCACCTGGTACGCCCGGCCCGCGGGCACGGCGGCGCTGCTCCTGATCACCTCGCTCGTGGCGCTGACGGCCACCATCATCATCATCGTCGAGCGCACCCTCCTCACCGCGGACCCGACGCACCGCACGTCCTGCGACCTCAACCCGTGGGTGTCCTGCGGCCAGGTGATGCAGTCGTGGCAGGCCCACACCTTCGGCTTCCCGAACACGTACATCGGCGTGGTCGCGTTCTCCGTGCTCATCACCGTGGGGATGTCCCTGCTCGCCGGCGCCCGCTTCGCCCGCTGGTACTGGCTGCTGATGAACGCGGGGATCCTGGCGGGCTTCGCGTTCTGCGTGTGGCTCTGGTACTCGGCCGTCTACAGCATCGGCACGCTCTGCCTCTACTGCATGATCGTGTGGGCCATGGTCATCGCCCAGCTCGTGCTTGTGACGTCCCGGAACCTGCAGACCGGCACGCTGCCGGCCCCGGCCGGTCTCGTCCGCCTCGCCCGGGAGCTGGCCTGGCCCGTGATCGTGCTCCTCTACGTCCTGGTGTTCGCCTCGATCCTGCTGGAACTGGGCCTCGGGGTCGTCGGGATCGACTGAGCCTAAGCTCCCCCACCGGACACGACGACGGCGGCCGGTCACCCCACCAGGGTGACCGGCCGCCGTCGTGCGGGCCCGGAACGGGCTCAGCCGAACCAGATCGCGAGCTCGCGCTCGGCCGAAAGGGTCGAGTCCGAACCGTGGACGAGGTTCTTCTGGACGGCCTCGCCCCAGTCCCGGCCCAGGTCGCCGCGGATGGTGCCCGGGGCGGCCACGGTGGGGTCGGTCTTGCCGGCCAGCGAGCGGAACCCCTCAATCACCGAATCGCCCGTGACGCGCGCGGCCACCACGGGGCCGGAGGCCATGAACGCCACCAGCGGCTCGAAGAACGGCTTGCCCTGGTGCTCCTCGTAGTGGCGCTCCAACATGGCGCGGGTGGGCGTGAGCATCTTCAGGTCGGCGATCACGTAGCCCTTGCGCTCGATGCGCGCGAGGATCTCGCCGACCAGGTTGCGGGCCACCCCGTCCGGCTTGATGAGGACGAGGGTCTCTTCGGTGTGGTGCGTCATGGGGTGTGCTCCTAGCGTCGTCGGACGGCCGCGAGCGCGGCCCGGTTCCCGCTCCACCCTAGTGGGGCCCGGGACTCAGCGTCCGTGCTCGGCCTCCCAGGCGGCCTCGAGGCGGTCGCGCTGGGCGTTCTCGACGTCCATGGCACCGCCCTTGATCACGGCGTACGCCCACGTCAGCGCGAAGAGGGCCCCCACCACGAACATCGAGTACTCCCAGAAGCCGGAGGCCAGCAGGACGGCCTGGATCGCCCAGCCGATCGCGATGCCGACGGGCTTGCGCACCAGGGCGCAGGTCAGCACCGCGACGACGGCCAGCGCGGAGTAGCCCGCCACGAACCACCAGGCGCCCGGCTCGTCCCGGTGCATGCCGAACAGCATGAGTCCGAGGAAGAAGATGAGCACCGCCTCGAGCATGAGGATCGTGGAGGTGAACAGGGCGCGCACGGAGCGTCGGCGCCGGCGAGTGCCGGGGCGCCACTGCCGCTGGGCTCGCGTCTCGCGCTCGGGGCGCCAGGGCTCGTCGCCGAAGCGCCCCTGCTCCGTGGCGCCTCCGGTCTCCGGCTGGTCGGGGGTCATCGGTCCTCCTCCGGCCGGCGGCGGGCGCCGGCGTCGTCGCGGTCCTCGAGCAGCTCGAGGATCTCCGGGTCCAGATCGTCTTCGTCGGCGTCCGCCAGCCCGACGGCGTCGAGCAGGTCGGCGGGGTCGAGGCCGCGGGCGGCCACGGTGACGGGGCCGGCATGGCGGGGCTCGCCCACGAGGGTGCGGACCTCGGCGGCCAGGGTGATCGAGCCGAGCACGAGCACGCCGCCGCCGGTGCCGGAGGCCAGTTCGTCCGCGCTCGTCTCGAGGGCCTCCGCGCGGCCGACCGCCCACTCGAGGGCGTCCGGCACGGACTCGGTGGCGTACACGTCGTCCTCGGGCCAGCCGGCGTCGACGGCCATGCGGGCCAGCTCCCCGGCCGGGATGGCGCGGGCCGAGGAGGACTGCGTCACCGCGAGGTCCTCCACGTCGTCGCCGAACGCCCGGTAGAGCGCCGCGAGCATGCCCGGCGCGTCCTTCTCCTGGAGGATCCCGACGACCAGCGAGAGGCGGGTGAAGCCGAACGCCTCCTGCACCGCACGGGCCGTGGCCCGCACGCCGTCCGGGTTGTGGGCGG
Organism: Micrococcus sp. KRD026; assembly: GCF_017168445.1. Taxonomy (NCBI): domain Bacteria; kingdom Bacillati; phylum Actinomycetota; class Actinomycetes; order Micrococcales; family Micrococcaceae; genus Micrococcus; species Micrococcus sp. KRD026. The sequence continues at coordinate 16,785 of NZ_JABFBA010000057.1, forward strand.
CGTCCACGATGAGCGTGGGGGCGGTGCGCAGCACCTCGAGCCGGCCGGGCGAGGTGACCTGGGACAGCCCCTCGCGCAGCAGCTCCTCGTCCAGCGGTCGCTCGCCGCCGCCCAGGAACATCTCCAGGGCCGCCACGGCCACCGCGAGGTTCTGCGCCTGGTGCTCCCCGAGCAGCGGCAGGAACAGGTCCCGGTACTCGGCCGCGAGGCCACGCACGGACACCTGCTGGCCGCCCACGGCCAGGGAGCGCTCGAGCACGCCGAACTCGACGCCCTCGAAGCGGAACGGCACGTCGGCCGCCTGCGCCGCCTCGAGCAGCACCTGGGCGGCGTCGCGCTCCTGGGCGGCGGAGACGAGGGCGCCGCCGGGCTTGATGATGCCGGCCTTCTCCTCGGCGATCTCGGCCTCGGTCTCCCCCAGCAGGTCCGTGTGGTCCAGGGAGATGGGGGTGACCACGGAGACGACGGCGTCCGCGACGTTGGTCGCGTCCGTCACGCCCCCGAGGCCCACCTCGAGGACGACGACCTCCACGGGCTCGTCCGCGAACACCGCGAAGCCCAGCGTGGTGACCGCCTCGAAGTACGTCAGCGGGACCTCGCCCGCGGCCTCGAGCTCCGCGTCCACGGTCTGCACGATCGGGAGGATCTCCCCCCACACGCGCACGAAGGTCTCGTCGGCCACCGGGGCGCCGTCGATGCTGATCCGCTCCGTGACACGCTGCAGATGCGGCGAGGTGTAGCGCCCGGTGCGCAGCCCGTAGGCGCGCAGGACGGCCTCGACCATCCGCGCCGTGGACGTCTTGCCGTTGGTGCCGGTCAGGTGGATCACCGGGGCCGCGTGCTGCGGGTCGCCGAGCAGCGCGAGCACGCGCCGCATCGGCTCGAGCCGCGGCTGCATCTTGTTCTCCGGGGCGCGGGCGAGCAGGTCCCGGTAGACCTCCTCGACCGTGCCCGGGGCGTCCCCGCGCATCACGCGTCCGCCTTCGCGACGGTGACTGCCACGGTCTTCATGGCGTCGTCGGCCGGGTCCTTGCGCGGGTCGGCCGCACCGGAGTCCACGAGCTCCAGGTCCACCGTGAGGGTCTCCTCCGCGACGAGGCCGCGGTGGGCCTCGAGCGCCGCCACGACGGCGGTGGGGCCCTCGATCCGCGTGCGCACGCGGTCGGAGACGTCCAGGCCGGCGTCCTTGCGGGCCGCCTGGACGGCGCGGACCACGTCCCGGGCGGTGCCCTCGGCGGCCAGCTCCGCGGAGACCTCGGTGTCCAGCACGAGGAAGCCGGCGGTGCCGGGCAGCACGCCCACCGCGGTCCCCTCGGGGGCGCCGGTGGAGACGGTGCGCAGCTCGTAGAGCGCGGGGGCCAGTGTCACGGTCTCGCCGTCGGCGAGCGTGACCGCCAGGCCCTCGGCCGTCTCCTCGTACGCGCCGGCGTCGACCGCCTGCTTCACGAGCGGCACCTGCCTGCCGAACGCCTTGCCGAGCTCGCGGAAGTTCAGCTTCAGCTCCGTGCCGATGCCGTAGCGGGCGATCGCCTCCTCCGAGAGCTCGGTGAGCTCGACGTCCTTGAGGTTCAGCTCGTCCGCCACGATGCGGGCGTAGGTGCCCTCGAGGCCCGCCGCGTCCGGGACGACGACGGACAGGCGGGGCAGCGGCAGGCGCACCCGGCGCCCGGCCCCCTTGCGCAGGGCCGAGCCGGCCGAGCTGATGCGGCGCACCGCGTCCATCCGGGCCACGAGGGAGTCCGCCTCGGGCCCGTGGGGGAACAGGTCGGCGTCCGGGTAGTCGGTCAGGTGGACCGAGCGGCCACCGGTGAGGCCGCGCCAGATCTCCTCGGCGATCAGCGGCATCAGCGGTGCGGCGGCCCGGGTGAAGGCCTCGAGAACGGTGTAGAGGACGTCGAAGGCGACGGTGTCCTCGTCGAAGAACCGCTCCCGGGACCGGCGGATGTACCAGTTGGTCAGCGTGTCCATGAAGCCGCGCAGCGCGTCCGTGGCGTCCGAAACCTCGTAGGCGTCCAGGCCGGCCTTGACCTCCCGCAGCATGCGGCCCGCGGCGGCCAGGATGTACTGGTCCAGGGGGTCCTCGGCGGTGTGCCGCTCCTGCGCGCGGTACCCCTCGGGGCGGGCGCCGCCGTCGTGCGCGGTGTTCGCGTACAGGGTGAAGAAGTGGTACGCGTTCCACGCCGGCAGCAGCACCTGGCGGACGCCCTCGCGGATGCCCTCCTCCGTGACGATCAGGTTGCCGCCGCGCAGGATGGGGCTGGCCATGAGGAACCAGCGCATGGCGTCCGCGCCGTCGCGGTCCAGGACCTCCGTGACGTCCGGGTAGTTGCGCAGCGACTTGGACATCTTCTGCCCGTCCGAGCCGAGCACGATGCCGTGCGAGATCACGTTGGAGAACGCCGGCCGGTCGAACAGCGCCGTGGCCAGGATGTGCATGGTGTAGAACCAGCCGCGCGTCTGGCCGATGTACTCCACGATGAAGTCCGCCGGGTTGTGCGTGGGGAACCAGTCCGCGCGCTCGAACGGGTAGTGCACCTGGGCGTACGGCATGGAGCCGGAGTCGAACCAGACGTCCAGCACGTCCTCGACCCGGCGCATGACCGCACCCGCCGCGGCGGCCTCGGGGTCCGGGTGGGGGCGGGTGAGGTCGTCCACCCACGGGCGGTGCAGGTCCACCTCGCCCTCGGCGTTGCGCGGCAGGCGGCCGAAGGCCTCCTCGATCTCCGCGAGCGAGCCGTAGACCTCCTGGCGGGGGAAGTCGGGGTGGTCGGACTCCCACACCGGGATGGGCGAGCCCCAGTACCGATTGCGGGAGATGGACCAGTCGCGCGCGTTGGCGACCCACGTGCCGAACTGCCCGTGCTTCACGTTGCCGGGGATCCAGGTGATCTCCTCGTTCAGCTCGAGCATGCGCTCCTTGATCTGGGTGACCTTGACGTACCAGGACGTCACCGCGCGGTAGATCAGGGGCGTGCGGCACCGCCAGCAGTGCGGGTAGGAGTGCTCGTAGGAGGCTTCGCGGGCCACGCGGCCCAGGGCGCGCAGGGCGCGGATGATCGTGCGGTTGGCCTCGAAGACCTGCACGCCGGCGATCTCGCGCAGGTCGCCGCGCCCGACGTCCTCGCGGGCGAACAGCGGCAGGAACCGGGCACCGGAGTCCACGGAGAGCAGCACGGGGATGCCGTTGGCCTCGCACACGCGCTGATCGTCCTCACCGTAGGCCGGCGCCTGGTGGACCACGCCGGTGCCGTCCTCGGTGGAGACGTAGTCGTCCACGAGGATGCGGTGGGCGCCCTCGACGCCGAGGTCACGGCCGTTGACGGTGAAGGTCTCCCCGCGGTGGGCGTCGAACACGTCCGTGAACAGCGGCGCGTAGGCCAGGCCGCCGAGGCGGGCGCCGGGGATCGTCTCGGTGACCGCGGCGCGGGCGGCGTCGGCATCGGCGTAGCCGAGCTCCCTGGCGTGGGCGCCCACCAGGTCCACGGCCAGGAGGAAGCGGTCCCCGTCCGCGGTCGCGCCCTCGGGGCCGGCCGGCACCACGGCGTACTGGATCTGGGGGCCGACGGCGAGGGCCGCGTTGGTCGGCAGCGTCCAGGGCGTGGTGGTCCAGGCCAGGACGTGGACGCCGGCCAGGTGCGCGGCGAGCGCCGCGTCGGCGCCGCCGTCGGGCACGAGGGCGGGGTCCGCCGGGAGGCCGGTGATCGGGAACGTGACGGTGACCGAGGGGTCCTGGCGCATCTTGTAGACGTCGTCGTCCATGCGCAGCTCGTGGTTGGACAGCGGGGTCTCGTCGTTCCAGCAGTAGGGCAGGACGCGGAAGCCGCGGTAGGTCAGGCCCTTGCGGTGCAGCTCGGAGAAGGCCCAGATCACGGACTCCATGAAGTCCGGGGTGAGGGTCTTGTAGTCGTTCTCGAAGTCGACCCAGCGGGCCTGGCGGGTCACGTAGTCCTGCCACTGGTCCGTGTACTTCAGGACCGAGGAGCGGCAGGCGTCGTTGAACGTGTCGATGCCCATGGCCTCGATCTCGGACTTGTCCGTCATGCCCAGCTGCTTCATCGCCTCGAGCTCGGCGGGCAGGCCGTGGGTGTCCCAGCCGAAGCGGCGCTCCACGCGGCGGCCCTGCTGCGTCTGGTAGCGGGCCACGAGGTCCTTGACGTACCCGGTGAGCAGGTGGCCGTAGTGCGGCAGGCCGTTGGCGAAGGGCGGGCCGTCGTAGAAGACGAACTCGTTCTGCGAGCCGTCCTCGTTCCGGGTGGGACGCTGGTCGATCGAGGCCTGGAAGGTGCCGTCCTCGTCCCAGTACGCCAGGATGCGGCGCTCGATCTCCGGGAAGCGCGGGGAGGCGGGGGTGCGGCCGTCAGG
>NZ_JABFBA010000006.1:0-10524 GCF_017168445.1 Micrococcus sp. KRD026
AGAAGGCCGGATCGACGAATCCGTCGAGCGCGATGATGGGCAACCCTGTCAAGCAAGATCGCACCCTGGCACCTCTGTCCAGCAGCACCCAACTGGCTCTGACACATGCGCCTAGTGGGTATACCCGACTTGACGGCGCGGGGCTGGCCCAACGAGGACTCGGCACCGGGGATAGCGCAGCGAATCATCCTCCACCGAACCCGGCGTTCAACACCCTGTGCTGCCGGCCGGTGCGAGGATGGGCGACATGACGGCGACTCCCCCGGCACCACGTCGTGTCTGCATCGTGCTCTTCGAGGGCTTCGAACTGCTGGATGTCTTCGGCCCCGCCGAGCTCTTCGGGCTGGTCCCACAAGTGAGCGTGGAGTACGTCGGCCCTCAGCCCGGCCCGGTCACCAGCTCCCACGGCGCCCAGGTCGTCGCAGACCTCGCCTACGCACACCTCGCCCAGCCCGGCATCCTGCTGGTCCCCGGCGGCCAGGGGACCCGGCGGCTCGTGCACGACCAGGAGTTCCTCACTTGGTTGCGGCATGTGGCCGGCACAGCGCAGATCCTCGCCTCCGTGTGCACCGGTTCGGCTCTCCTCGCCGCGGCCGGTCTGCTCGAGGGCCATCAGGCGACCTCGAACAAACGTGCCTTCACGTGGGCCGCCGGCTTCGGCACGCACGTGGACTGGAAGGCACAGGCCCGGTGGGTCCAGGACAGGAACCGGTGGACGTCCTCTGGTGTAGCCGCAGGCATGGACATGACCGCCGCACTGATCACCGAGCTGCATGGCGAGGCCGTCGCCGAAGCGGCCACACGCCGCGCAGAGTACGAGCCCCACACGGACAGCTCCCGGGACCCGTTCGCCGCCCGCCACGGCTTGAGCTGATCTCTTCCCTTCCGACCCCATGGCGGCGACCCGGACTACCCCGAGCCGTCGTCGTTGCCTCCCACGACCGGTGGCTCCCACATCGTGTCGCACTCCTCTCCCTTCGGGCCTCACCGACGTGCGCCGGCGACGTGCCCCAGGGGCATGTTCTCCTGCGCCGGTCCATCCACAGGACCACGCGGACACCTGTCCAGCGCACGCCGGCTGACGTACCAGCGTGGTCCCGCAGGGTCCTCGACAGGGGGTGGTGTCCGCTCGAGGCCGGGCGGGCACCTCCAACTGCTTCCGCCACGGGGTGGGGCCTAGGGCGTGTTGCTAAAGGATGGTCGCTAGCCAGTGGAGCGTCGCGGCGAGACTGAGCCCGGCGTGATAGTTCCGGGCGTACTTGTCCGAGCGCATCGCGATCCCTCGCCACTGCTTGAGCCGGTTGAAGCACCGCTCCACGACATTGCGGCCCCGGTAGCGCTGGCGCTGGTCTTCGGTGAAGTCGATCGGCCGGCCCGGGCGTCTGCGCCGGTGCGCGATCTGGTCGGCCCGCTCGGGGATCGTGGCCGCGATGCCATGCCGGCGCAGCCAAGCCCGGTTCGCCTTCGAGGGGTAGCCCTTGTCCGCGATCAGTCTCTGCGGGCGTGTCCTGGGCCGGCCACGGGCTCCGGCAACGCTGATCTGCTCCAGCGTGGTGGTCAGCATCGAGGTGTCCGCGACCTGGCCGCCGGTCACCACGAACGCCAGAGCCCGTCCCTTGCCGTCACAGACCAGATGATTCTTCGTCGTCAGGCCACCACGGGAACGTCCGATCGCATGATCAGCCGGCTCGTCCCCTGATTTCTTGTAGTTCATCCAGGCCCCCTGTGGTGCGGGGCAGGGTCGCACCGTGCTGATGGACGCGCACGATCGTGGAATCGATTGAGGCGACCCAGTCCAGTTCCCCGGCCGCCTGCGTCATGGACTGGGTCTTCTCCAGCACCTGCTCCCACACGCCCTGGGCAGCCCACCGGTTGAAGTTCTTGTAGATCGTGTTCCAGTTCCCGAACCTCTCGGGCAGATCCCGCCACGGCGCCCCGCTGCGGGATCTGCCCGAGAGGTGGCCTCCACGACCGTGCGCCGATCCACGGGCGGGCGCCCGGTGGTCTTCGCTTCCGGGAGCAGTGGGCCGATCACGGCCCAGACCTCGTCTGAGATCACGTCACGCGACATCCCTCAAGACTGAGGCATCGACCCCTTGGAACCCTTTAGCAACACGCCCTAGCCGTGCGTGCGCCCGTAGGGGGCGCGCCAGGCCGATTCTTCTGCCCGAATGCGGGTGACCCACCCAGCGGGCACCCATGCCTGCAACCGTTCGGTGCTGGGCGGCTCCTCCCAGGCGATCAGCACATGGGTGCTCGACCAGCGGGCAGCCATCGCATCGACCCGTCCCCGGTCGGGGAGCATGACCCGCACGTAGGGGGCGTCCTGGTAGAGCGCGGAGTGGACCTCCTCGGGGCTGCGGAAGGCCGGCGGCTCGTAGACCGGGATCACGACGCCGCGCGCGGGCCGCGGGCGGCGTCGTGGCGAGCCTTGCGGGCCGCGCGCATGCTGGCCTTCTGGGCCGGCTGCTCGTAGAGGACGAAGGCGGCCTCCCAGAGCAGCTCGGCGACGTCGGCGATCTCCTCGGCGGCGTACTGCACGCCGGCATGGATGCTGTCGTTGCCCACGATGCGGGACTCGTGCAGGTCCTCCAGCACCTCGGCGTCCAGCCGCGGGGTCAGGCTGTTGATCTTGGCCTTGAGGTCCCGGCCGGTGCCGCCCTGGTCCTTGACCATCTCCTCGGTGGCCGCGCGGTAGAGCACGCCGGCGGCGCGCAGTGCCCCGGCGTCCTCGCAGATGCTGGCCTCCTCGTAGAGCGAGGCGACGCCCGCTGGGGCGGCCTCGGGTAGCTGCCGCGGGGGCTTGGCCGGGACGATCATCGTCCGTCTGACGCGCTCCAGAGACGGATGCCCGGCGGCGTCGGTTTCGACCTTCTGCCAGTGCTCGAGGAAGGCGATCGGTCCCTGGCAGAACTGGCAGGCGTAGCCCGCGATCGTGTCCCTCGCCTCGGGCATACGGGCCGCCGAGGCCGGATCCACGGAGGAGCGTCGCGCGTAGTTGATGTCCCACCGCGGGCTGACCTGGATCTTGCCGGCGTAGGTCGCGGCCACATGGTGCCCGCAGTGGGGGCAGAGGCCGGTGCCGTCGGTGAAGTCCTCGCTCATGCCGGTCAGTCTAGGGGCGGGCTCCGCGCGTCTGGGCCTGCTCACGCTGGGCCACACGCGCGCTGTGCAGCGCTCCGGGGCGGGGGGAGGTCTCGTGCTTGAAGGCCAGGTAGTCGACGACGTCAGGCTCGCACCAGAGCCGGCCGCGGGTGACCGGCTCGGGGAACTGGCGGTCGCGCTGGCGCAGGGAGCGGGCCGAGCGCTCGGCCACGCCCAGCAGCTCGTTGACCCGCGGCTCGGCGATCAGGCCGATCACCCGCGGGTCCAGGCCCGCCTCGTGCAGCTCGGTGGCCGCACTGGCCGCGCGGTGGCGCACGGCGGTGGTGGCCGCCTCGTAGGAGTTGGCCCCGGCCGCGCGGGCGAGGATGTCCAGCAGTGCCGCGGGGGGCCGGTAGGGGCCCTGGTGGGCGTGGGGGTCCAGGGCCTCGTCCCACCGGCGTGCCGGCGGGGCCGGCTTCTCGTGCTGATTCATCCCCATCGGGTGCGTCCTCCTCGTCGTCCCCACCGGCGGGCGCCGGCCTCATCCTGGGCCACGCGTTCCTCCTTGGAGCGCACGGCGTTGAAGCTGGTCACGGACAGTCCCACCAGCTGGCCCTGCGTGACGGCGTCGCGGGCGTAGCGGTCGCCCATCTGGGAGGCGATCCATCCGCCCATGTCCCCGCCGTTGCGGTCGCGCACGTCGGAGACGACGTCGGCGGCCAGGTAGCCGCCCTTGGAGCCGACGTCGAAGGTGCGGGTGCGGCCGCCGCCGATGTCCACGGTGGCGCGGATGTGCACGCGCTTGTCCTGGTGGCGGGCGCCGCGGGCGACGTTGACGATGGACATGCGGGCCGCGTGCAGGCCGGCCCCGCGCTCGGGCGATCCGACGGTCTTGGGCAGCTGGATCCGCACGATGCGGTTGCCGTCGGGCAGGTGGGTGGTCGTGGTGGAGTGGCGGGTCAGGGAGGGCCCGCGCCGGGTGTCCTTGGGGACCACGGTGGGCTTCTTGGCACCTCGCTTGGCTCGCACGGGCACGAGCTTGCCGGCGGCGTTGCGTCGACGCCGGGGTGCCTTGGAGACGGCGCCGGTCTCGTGTAGCTCGGTCAGCGCGTCCCGGTAGGACTCACCCGAGGTCTCCCCGCGGGCGATCTTCTGCATCATGCGCGGGGAGCGGTTCATGGCCGCGCCGAGTTCGGCCCAGGTGAGTCCGTAGGCCGAGCGCACCCGGGTGACGAGCTCGGCGGGGCTCAGCTGTGCCGGGTCACTCACCGTCGGCCTCCTGCTCGTCGTCGCCGGGCAGGTAGTCCGTCCCGTCGACGGGGGCGGCCTGCATCTCGTATTCGGAGTAGGCGGCGTCCACGCCCAGGCGCGCGGCCTTGGCGCGCAGCCTGTTGCGGGCGGTCTCGTCGGCGGGAATCTTCAGCGGTCCGGGGACGTAGCCCTGGAGGCGCATGCGTCCCACCCGGCCGTCATCGCCGCCGCCACGTTCCTCGGTCAGGGACCAGGAGGGGACCTCGGTGGTGTAGATCGCGTCGCCGCGCACGCCCAGCAGGGTGTGGGCCGGCACGTGCAGGGCCCCGCCCTGGAGGCCACCGGCCATGGGTCCGGAGAGCATGCGCGCCCGGGCCCGGCCCCAGACCTGCACGGCGAACTCGGGGTGGTAGTAGCGCTGAGCCTGGCCGTCGAAGCGCGGCTTGGTGGTCCAGATGAAGGCCTTGCCGTGCTGCTTGACGTCGGGGGCGTTGGCCGGGACCTCCTTGGGGTCGAAGGTGATGTGGGTCTGCACGCGCCCGCGGGCCGCGAAGTTGCCGATCGTGTTGATCAGGATCGAGCGCAGTGCCGCGGAGACGGCGGTCTTGATGATCTCGTCCATCAGCGGGTCGCCGGCGACGGCGGCGCGAGCCTTGACCAGGTTGTCCTTCCAGGTGTCCAGCGGGCGTGCACGCACGCGCCGGTCGCGGTCGCGGGCGCCGGGGACATCGGTGGTGAACGCGACGGACTCGATGGGGTCCAGCTGCCAGCCGTGGCGGGCGGCGACGAAGAACTCGGCGGCGTCGATCCAGGCGCTCCCGGTGGCGCCGGGGCGGTTGGGCCAGTACCAGCCCTCGGAAGCCTTCTCGTGCTGGACGCCGATCAGGCCGATGTGGTCCCAGGTGTCGGGGACCTTGAACTGCACGTGCACGCGAGCGCGGGCGTAGGGGTTCTCCCGGAGCATGTCCGCGGTGTCGTCGCGGCGCAGCCGGTACCCGGGGCCGATGCCCAGCTCACTGCACATGGCTCCGTACATGAAGCGGCCGTCGACGTAGGCGAAGCCGTCGATCTTGGGGGTCTTCGCCGGGTCGTGCAGGGGGATGCAGTCCGGGTGAGTGTCCGAGGAGGATCCGGCCACGAGGTGCTCGACGTGGTGCTGGCCGGAGGTGCGGTGCAGCTCCTCGGCGATGTCCTCGGTCAGCGGGTACGGCTCGAGGTTCTTCGGCAGGGTCAGGGCCCAGAGGTTGGCGCCGGTGGCGGTGGGGCTGTCCATGAGCTTGGCTCCGCGGAAGTGCGCACCGATGATGCCTTCGGTGGCCTGCCAGGCCAGGCGGGCCTGATCCGGGCTCAGCGGAGCGTCGCCGAACCACCCGGAGACGAACTGCACCAGCATGCGCTTGCCGGTCTGGCGGTGCTCGAAACGGCCGGTGGCCGGGGAGCCGAGGTTGTGTCCTCCGTCGAGCCAGCCGGGAGTCTGCACCAGCAGCCAGTGGCGCTTGCCCGGCGTGACCACCGGGGTCTTGCCCGTGAAGAAGATCCGGTCCGCACCGACGGCGGCCGCAGTGTCGAGCATGTCGGTGAGGTTCGGGTTCTTCCGACGCGGGCCGATCTTCGGCGGCACCGCCTGCCCGTTGTCCAACACGCCCCGGCCCGTGGTGTAGTCCGCCCACAGGTTCTTGCGGGCGGCGAGGTTGCGGTAGGCCACGGGGCGGAACGTGGTGGGGGTGTTGTCGCGCAGGCCAGCGCGACCTCCGGGACGCTCGCGGTTGGAGTAGGCCATGGGGACCTCCGGTCGATCTGACAGTTAGAGCAATCCTACATTGCTCTAAGCCTCCTCGGTAGGGAGCAGGTCCAGCGCGTCGAGCTGGCCGGGCAGCACCGCGGGCGGGGACGTGTCGTGGAGATCGTCGGTGCCGGCCTCCGGGGTCGGTTGGCCGGCGTGGGCCAGCAGGGCGAGCTCGGCGGCCAGGGTGTAGGCGCCGCAGTGGCGGCTGCGGTGGCGGGCCAGGCGGCGACGGTCACCTGGCATGGGCCATCTCCGTCTCCAGGGAGCTGCGCCAGAGCGAGGTGTGCACCACGGTGGAGCCGGCGGCCAGGGACTGGCCGAGGTGGTGGGCGATGCCGTGGCAGGAGACGGACAGGTGGATCCCGACGGAGCGGCCCAGGCGATGGATGCCCAGCAGGAGGTTCTCGGCGACGTCGGCCTCGTGCTCCCCGGCCGGGGCGAGGTCGGCCCAGCGCTGGCGCAGATGGGCGTAGTCGTCCAGGACGAGCACGATGGGCTGGAAGGGCTCGGGGCTCTCCTGGGCGAGGGAGGCGACCTCCACCAGGTGGTAGCGCTCGCGCATCAGCTCGCTGGCGGCACGGATGCGCTCGAGCTGGTCGCTGACGTCGGCGGTGACCACCTGCGCGTACCGATGGTCCTCGACCTTGTCCAGCTCCCCGGGCAGGCCCAGGCCCCAGGCCTGCCAGCCCACAGAGACCGCGGTCTCCATGATCCCGCGCTGGATCACGCTCTTGCCGCTGTCGCGGTCGCCGATGATCAGCAGGTGACCCTGGTGGGGGTCCCAGAGCACGTGCTCTCCGGCCTCGACGGGGCCCAGGTCGATCGTGGCCTGCATGTCGGCGGCCGGCGCGGCCTCTGGGGCCGGGGAGGCGTAGCGGTCGGGGAGGTAGCCGTGCCAGTGCTCCCCGGTGGCCTCGTCCACGGTGACCGGCGCGCGGAAGTAGCCCATCTTGCGCAGCTTCTCGACGGCCGCGGGGTCCTGGGAGACGTCGACGAGGGTGTGCGGGATCTTGTGGGCGCGCAGGTGGGCCTTCACTGCCATGCAGGGGCCGCAACCGGGGCTGGTGTAGATCGTGTACATGGGTGCTCCTCGGTCAGGGAGATGGTCGGGGCCGTGGCCGGCCCTCACTTCCCATAAGGCCGGCATCCGGCGCTGATGTCCCTCCCCGTTCCGGGGTCAGATTTCATGCGCCGGGTGCAGCAGCAACGCGTCGGCGGGGATCGTCGAGGTGTGCTCGAGGTGCCCGACCTCGAGGCCGGCGGCCAGCAGGGCCTGGACCGCGGGATGGTCCTCGGCCAGGTCCTGGAGGAGGACCAGGGGGACGTGTCGCGGAGATGCGGCCGGCGCCGCTTCCTCGGCCGGCGCGGCCGGCAGCGGCGACTCCGTCGCACCATCCGCGGCGAGGGTGCCTTCTGGCTCGGCTTCTGGCGTGGGTTGTGGCGTGGAGTCCAGGCCGGCCTTCCGTTGCAGGCGGGCGAGGTCGGCGTGGCGGGCCGGGGGCAGCTTGGCGGTCTCGAGCAGCTCGAGGGCGCGGGTGAGTCCGGTGTGGTCGCCGCTGGCGAGCCAGGTGGCCACGATCAGGCCCACGCGACCGGCCTTGCCGGAGTCGTGGCCAGGGTCGCCGGGAACAGGGTGGGCCGCGGTGAGGTCGTCGAGCTGGGCGTGCTTGAGCCCGGCGGTGAGCAGGCCGGTCAGCGCACGGCGGTCGCGGGCGGAGAAGGTGCGGGGCACCTGGTCAGGATGCCAGGTAGCCCAGGACGGCGAGCAAGGCGAGCACGTGCCCGGCGACGAGGTACGGGGCCATGGGCACGCGAGTCTTGCGCTGGCCGCGCAGCAGGGCCGGTACCGCACCGAACAGGGCGGCGAGCACGTAGCTGGCCAGGATGGCCAGCACCCAGGCACCGGGGCCGTGGGCGCCGATGGCCAGGGCGGCCACGGTGACGAGCTTGACGTCGCCCATGCCGGTGCCGCCGATCAGGTGCATCACCATCAGCACGACGGCGGCGATCACGGTGACCACCAGCCCCTGGAGGGCCCAGGCGCCGTAGCCGGTGACCAGCAGCCCCACCGCGGCGCCGAGGTTGATGGCGCCCAGGGCGGCCACGGCCCAGTTCGGGATGAGCCGGTGGGCCCGGTCCACGCGCGCCATGTAGATGCCCAGGCAGGCCAGGGCGATCAGGGCGAGCGCGGCGTGGACCATGAGCACGGGCAGCCCGGCGACCGCGGCGCCGGCGATGCCCAGCAGGGCAGCCAGGGCCCCGCCGGGGCCGATCAGGGTGCGCACCGTCCGCGGCGGCACCGTGTAGGGCGCCGGCGCGGGGTCGGTGGCCGCGGGGGACGTGTCGTGGAGATCAGGCGACACGGTAGCCATGGGCCCGCAGCTCCTCGATCAGGGCGGTGGTCTCCACCTCGGGCTCGAGGTCCTCCTCGAAGGACTCCAGGTAGGAGTAGAGCTTCTCGATCAGGCGGGTGACCTCGGTGTGGTTGCCGGCGGCGGCCTCGGTGACCAGAGCGTCGCGCCAGGCGGCCTCGTTGGCGGGGTCGATCGCGCGGCCGACGCGGGCGGCCAGCTGGGCGTGCTCGCGGTGGCCGGCGGCCAGGGAGCGGGCCACGAGCTCGTGGGCGGCGTCGCAGATGGTCTGGACCATCTCCTGGACCAGGGCCTCGGCCCAGGCGACGTTGGAGGCCTTGGCGTGCTCGAAGGGCACTCCCCTCACCAGACGCATGGCGGCGACCAGGGCGGGGGTGGAGGCCTTCACGGGGTCATCGCCGATCAGGGACTGCACGACCTGCCAGTCGGTGAGCACGTCCTCGTGGACGCGGTAGCCCTCGCTGCCCACGGCGGGCAGGTAGGGGGTGCCGTCCGCGGCCTGGCCGAGCAGGCGGCGGGTCTGGCTGGTGAGCTTGTTGCGGTTGCTGGAGGCGGACTTGCCGTCGGAGCGCTGGGTGGGCCAGAACGCGGCGTGGACGGCCTCGGCGCTCGCGCCGGGGTGCAGGGCCAGGTAGGCGGCCAGGGCGACGCAGCGGGCGGTCTGGGTCGTCGAGACCTCGCCGGTGGCCGCGGTGACGGGGGCCTGGCCCTGGGCGCCGACGAGCTTGAGCTCGCCGAGCATCAGGATCATCGGGGCCTGGGTGGTGGCCTGCTCCAGCAGGTGTGCGGCGTCCAGGTCGATCTGCTTCTGCGGGTCGGTCGAGGCCAGCTGCTCGGGGGCGGCGTCCTTCTCGTCCTCGTCCTCGTCCTCCGCGGGGGACGTGTCGTGGAGATCGGTGGCCGCCTCCTGCTGCGCCGGCTCGGCGGTCGCGGCCGGCTCGGGCTCGGGCTCGGGCTCGGCGGGTCCTGCGGTCTCGGTGACTGCGACGACGGCCGGGGTCTGGTCCTGGGGCTCGGGGGTGATGTCCTCGGGCTCGGTCGGCACGGCGGCCGCCGCGGCCTGGTCCTGGCTCTCCTCGTCCTCGTCCTAGGGCGTGTTGCTAAAGGGTAGTAGTCAGCCAATGCAGTGTCGCGGCGAGGCAGAGCCCGGCGTGATAGCTCCGGGCGTACTTGTCCGAGCGCATCGCGATTCCTCGCCACTGTTTGAGCCGGTTGAAGCACCGCTCCACGACATTGCGTCCCCGGTAGCGCTGGCGCTGGTCTTCACCGAAGTCGATCGGTCTTCCTGGGCGGCGGCGCCGGTGCGCGATCTGATCGGCCCGCTCGGGGATCGTGGCCGCGATGCCATGCCGGCGCAGCCAAGACCGGTTCGCCTTCGAGGGGTAGCCCTTGTCCGCAATCAGGCGGTCAGGCCGCGCCCTGGGCCGCCCACGGGCGCCGGCCACGCTGATCAGCTCCAGCGTGGTGGCCAACATCGAGGTGTCCGCCACCTGCCCGCCGGTCACCACGAACGCCAGCACCCTGCCCTTGCCATCACAGACCAGATGAGACTTCGTCGTCAGACCGCCGCGGGAGCGTCCGATGGCATGATCAGCCGGCTCGTCCCCGGATTTCTTGTAGTTCATCAGGGCCCCCTGTGGGGCGGGGCAGGGTCGCCCCGTGCTGATGGACGCGCACGATCGTGGAATCGATCGAGGCCACCCAATCCAGCTCGCCAGCCTGCTGTGCCATCGACTGAGTGCGCTCGAGCACGCGCTCCCACACACCCTGGGCGGCCCACCGGTTGAAGTTCTTGTAGATCGTGTTCCAGTTCCCGAACCGCTCGGGCAGATCCCGCCACGGAGCTCCGGTGCGGAAGCGCCACGCGGTGGACTCGACCACCGCGCGCCGATCCACCGGGGGCCGACCCGTGGACTTCGGGGCAGGGAACAGCGGGCCGATCACGGCCCAGACCTCGTCCGAGATGACATCACGCGACACCCCTCAAGACTGGCGCACCCAAAGCTTGAAACCCTTTAGCAACACGCCCTA
>NZ_JABFBA010000058.1:0-340 GCF_017168445.1 Micrococcus sp. KRD026
GACCCGTGGACTTCGGGGCAGGGAACAGCGGGCCGATCACGGCCCAGACCTCGTCCGAGATGACATCACGCGACACCCCTCAAGACTGGCGCACCCAAAGCTTGAAACCCTTTAGCAACACGCCCTAGGTAGCCGAGCGAGGAGTGCCGGCGGTGGTGGTTGTACTCGTCCTTCCAGTCGCCGATGATGACCTGTGCGTGCAGCAGCGAGTAGAAGCTGTTGATGTTGAGGCACTCGTCGCGGATCCGGCTGTTGAACGACTCGACGTACCCGTTGCGCCACGGCGAGCCCGGAGGGATGTAGGACAGGCCGGTGCGGGTGCCGGCCCAGTCGGCCATCG
>NZ_JABFBA010000059.1:0-308 GCF_017168445.1 Micrococcus sp. KRD026
CGGACGACCTGCTCCGGGGTGTGACGCTTCCTGCTGTTCGTCATGATCTGACCAGTCTCCCTGCCCGCGACCGCGGGCAACAGGACGACTCTCATAACGACTGGACCTACGAAACGGGGTCAGCCCACCCTGACCAAGCATTTTCTGCCCTGCGCTGGCGCGGCCACCCGCGGTACCTGTCCTAGGTGTTGTGGGTCATGAGGTTCTTGCCACGAGGCGCCGGCTGAGATGAGACGAGTGGGCCTCTCCCGCAGGATGGAAGTTCCTCAACAACCCACCTGCCCGAAAAGACCCACTCATGACTCACG
>NZ_JABFBA010000060.1:0-1375 GCF_017168445.1 Micrococcus sp. KRD026
GGCCCACCAGCGGGCCGGTGAAGGTGGGGGAGTCGAAGGCGCCGATGTCGATCTTGCGGTCGGTGACGACGTAGTCGGTGCTGCCACGGTGGAAGGTCTTTTTTTTTTTCAAGCAGAAGACGGCATACGAGCTGTAGCTCCGTCTCGTGGGCTCGGAGATGGGTATAAGAGACAGGGCCCCCGCCGATCTGTCCTCCCACCAGGAGCAGGCTGCCCCGGAGGAGGTCCCCGCATGGGCCACCATCGGCGGCCTCGGCGCCTTCGCCGCGGCCGGACTGCTGGGCATCGTCGGCCTGCGCCGCCAGCTCCAGCGCCGCCGCCGCCAGCCCGGCCAGTCCGTCCCCATGCCCGAGGAGCAGACCGCGCAGCTGGAGACCCAGCTGCGCGTGGTCGCCGAGCCCGAGCAGGCTGAGGAGCTCGACGTCGTCCAGCGCTGGCTGGCCCGCTGGGCCCACGAGAACGGCCAGGACCTGCCTGAGCTGTTCCTCGTGCGCGTCTCGCCCGAGCAGATCGCCCTCTACCTCATGGCCCCCGCGCAGCTGCCCGAGCCCTTCGTGGCCGAGACCGACGACGGCGTCGTCTGGACGCTGGCCTCCGGCTCCATCGACATCGACCCCGACCTGCCCGCTGCCCCCTACCCCTCGCTGGTCACCGTCGGCCAGGACGACACTCGCTCCCAGGTCCTGCTCGACCTCGAACGCCTGGGCACCCTCGGCATCGACGGCGACCCCCAGCTGACCACCCAGGTCCTCGATGCCATGGCCGTGGAGCTGGCCACCTCCAGCTGGTCCGAGAACGTCACCATCACGCTCGTCGGAGTCGCCGACGGCCTGGCCAAGGTCGTCAGCGACGGCCGCGTCCGCCAGATCGACGACCTGGACCAGCTGATCGGCCAGCTCGACGGCAAGGCCAAGGACATCCGCCGCGCCCTCGACGAGCAGGACGCCGCCACCCTCGACCAGGCCCGCGCCGCCAACCAGGAAGAGGCCTTCGGCCCCGAGATCGTCCTGCTGGGCCTGGAGCCCACCCCCGCCCAGGCTCGTCGCCTCACCGACCTGGCCGGCGCCATCCCGCGGCTGGGCATCGCCGCGGTCACCACCGCCAACCCCCTGGCCTCCGACTGGATCCTGAACCTCGAGGACGAGGACCACGCCGACCTGCTCCCGGTCAATCAGCACCTGCGCCCGCAGAAGATCACCCCCGAGGAGGGCGAGCGGATCAAGGAGCTGCTGGCCACCGCCCTGGAGGACCCCCGCTCCACCGGCCGTGGGACGACCGCCACGATCGACATCAACACCGTCCTGGACGAGCGCCCCCACCTCAGCGCGGTGGCCGATCTCGAGGAGATGCTCCACGAGGAGGAGAACACCCAGGA
>NZ_JABFBA010000061.1:0-397 GCF_017168445.1 Micrococcus sp. KRD026
AATATGTTGAATGTTCAAAGTGGTATGAACATCGATACCATGATTTAAAATTTCTTCAATATCCATATATCGTTTCTCATGACGATCTCTAGAAATATTCGTATGTGCTAACTCATCGATAAGTACTATTGTCGGCGATTCTTCGATTATGCGGTCGACATCTAAATATTGAAAATGATGACTACCATGTTTAGTAAAATTGGTTGTGATTTTAGGTAATTGTTCAGCTAATGCATTTGTTTCATCACGCTGATGCGGTTCAATATATCCTATTTTAATATCAACGTTACTTTGAAATAGTTCAATGGCATTTGAAAGCATCTCAAATGTTTTACCAACACCTGGACTGTAACCGATGTAAATTGTTAAAGATCCACGCTTTTTTCCTATGTTTAGC
>NZ_JABFBA010000062.1:0-412 GCF_017168445.1 Micrococcus sp. KRD026
CCGAGGTAGTTAACAATGCCGTAGCCGTTGTTGAACATGTATTTCCAGGCGAACACCAGCGAAATGGACGGCGTTACGTAGGAGAGGATCACCAGCGAACGCGCGGTTTTGCGCAGGCGGAACTCGCGGTTGAAAAACATCGCCACCGCCAGCCCGAGCACGGTGCTGCCCGCCACCACCAGCGCGGTATACCAGACCGTCATCCACAGCGAATGCCAGAAGCCGGGATCGGAGAGGATACGCACATAGTTGCTCACCCCAACAAACGTTGACTCGATGTTGGGATTGAGCGGCAGACGTAAAAAACTGATTTCGATATTCGACACCATCGGCCACGCCACCAGACCGCCCAGCAGTAATAAGCTGGGCGCGAGAAGCAGCAGCGCAAAGGGCATATCGGAACGACCTGAAA
>NZ_JABFBA010000063.1:0-28109 GCF_017168445.1 Micrococcus sp. KRD026
GGTCCTCGGTGGGCGTCATGGGCGGCGGTTCCTCCTGGTCGGCGGGTCCGACCAGGGTAGGGACGCCGACGACGGCGCCGCGCCCATCGTCGTCACCGGCGGTCATGCTCGGCCCGCCGGACCCCCGCGGGCGCCCGGCGCGGGCCAGGGCGACGGCGGCCGGTGTGGATCCCGTCCCACGGCCGGGTCGCCCCGGCCGCCGGCCCGCCCGCGCGTGTCAGAGTAGGGCCATGACCACCTACGCCACCCTCGCCGCCCGGTACGCCGACGCCTTCGACTCTGTCGCCCACGGCGAGCGGGCCCGCGAGGCGGGCCGGCACCTGCCGTTCGCCGCCCTCGGGGAGCTGCAGGCCGCCGGGTTCGGCAAGGTCGGTGTCCCCGAGGACGCGGGCGGCGAGGGCGGCGGCAGCGAGACCGTGCTGCGCCTGCTCATGGACCTGGCCGCCCGGGACGTGAACACCGCGCACGTCTGGCGCTCCCACCTCGTGTTCATCGCCACGGCCATGGACCAGGCGCCCGCCCGTCGGGAGCGGTGGCTGCGGCACATCGTCGACGGGGACTGGGCCGGCTCCGCCCTGGCCGAACGCGCCGGCGGGGCCGCGCCGGGCCGTGCCGCCACCCTGGCCAGCCGGGACGAGGGCGGCACCTGGGTCGTGCGGGGGCAGAAGTACTACGCGACCGGCTCGGCCTTCGCCACGTGGACCGCCGCGACCGTGGGCATCGAGGGGGCGGACCTCGTCTCCCGCCGGAACTCCAAGCGGGCCGGGGGCGCGGTCCGCGAGCCGGACCGGGCCGTCGCCGTCGTGCGCGTGCGTCAG
Organism: Micrococcus sp. KRD026; assembly: GCF_017168445.1. Taxonomy (NCBI): domain Bacteria; kingdom Bacillati; phylum Actinomycetota; class Actinomycetes; order Micrococcales; family Micrococcaceae; genus Micrococcus; species Micrococcus sp. KRD026. The sequence goes on from NZ_JABFBA010000063.1 coordinate 819, forward strand.
CCGCGCGTGGGCATCAAGGACGACTGGGACGGCTTCGGCCAGCGCCTGACCGCCACCGGGTCCGTGGTGCTCGACGACGCCGCGGCCGAGGAGCTGCTCGAGGTGCCGCGGCAGGACGGGCCCGTGCCCGTGCTCATGGAGGCGACCCTGCTGGCGCTGCAGGCCGGGATCGGCCGGGCGGCGCTCACGGAGGGCACGCAGCTGCTGCGGCAGCGGCGCCGCACCTTCAACACCGGCACGGCCGCGCTGCCCAAGGACGACCCCCAGCTCCTCGAGATCATGGGGCAGCTGGCCGGGCGGCAGGCCGCGGCCGAGCTGATGGTGCGCGAGATCGGGCGGCTGCTCGACGAGGGGCAGGACGGCGCCGACGGGGCCGGCCCGGCGGAGGCCGACGTCGTGGCGGCGTCCGCCGAGGCGATGGCGGCCGCGTACCGGGCCCAGGCCGTGGTGCCGGAGGCCGTCCTCGAGGTGTGCACCCGCATCTTCGACACGCTCGGCGCGTCGGCGACGTCGGCCACGCTGCGGCTCGACCGGCACTGGCGCAACGCCCGCACCCTCGCCACCCACGACCCGGCGGCGTTCAAGGTGCGCATGGCCGGCGACTGGCTCGTGAACGGCACCCCGCCGACCGCCTACACGTCGGCCGGCGAGGTCCCCGAGGGGGACTGACCCGACGACCGGGCGGCCGGACGTGCCGGGCTCAGGCCCAGCGGCGCAGGGCCCGGCGCTCCAGCAGGCCGAGCAGCCAGTCGGTGAGCTTGCCGAGCACGGCGAGCAGGATGATCGCCAGGATCAGGCGGTCCGTGCGTCCGTTGTTCTGCGAGTCGGTGAGCAGGAAGCCCAGGCCCATCGAGGAGGCGATCAGCTCCGCGGCCACCAGGAACAGCCAGGCCTGGGCCAGGGCCAGCCGCAGGCCGGAGAACACGGCCGGCACCACGGCGGGCAGCTGCACCGTCCGCAGCAGGGACAGCCCGTGGTAGCCGAAGGCCCGACCGGCCTCCACCAGGTGCGGGTCCACATGGCGCAGGGCGGCGTAGACGGTGGTGAACACCGGGAAGAACGCGCCGATCGCGATGAGGGTGACCTTGGACTCCTCGCCGATCTGCATCCACAGGATCAGCAGCGGCACCCAGGCCAGCGAGGGCACCGCGCGCAGCGCCCCGATCAGCGGGGCGAACAGCGCGTCCGCCCACCGGGACAGCCCGAGCGCGGACCCCACGGCCAGCCCGAGTGCGGCGCCGAGCAGGAAGCCCAGCAGCACGCGCTGGGTGGAGATCCCCACGTGCAGCCACAGGTCGCCCCGCTCCAGCAGGTTGACGCCGGCGCTCAGCACCGCGCCGGGGGAGGGCAGCTGCACCGCGGAGAGCAGCCCGGCGGCCGTCACCGCCCACCACAGCACCAGGAGGACAGCGGGCGCGGCCAGCCCCACCACCGCCCGGGCGCCGGGCCGGTCCAGCACCCGGGGCCGCTGCCGTCGGCGCGCCCCTGTGTCGCCGTCGTCGTGACCCGACCGCTCGCGCGCCTCGGGGCCCGTCGTCGCGGCGGGGGTGGTCAGGGCGGTGCTCATCGGATGGCCTCCTCGGCGAAACGGGTGTCCAGGATGCTCGCCAGCGCGGCGTCCACCTGGTGCTGGTAGTCGACGGACCCGGTGCCGACCAGGATCCGTCCGACCCCCGTCAGGGCGTCGAGCAGCTCCTGGCCCGGCACGGGGCTGACGTCCGCGTTGGTGCGTTCGAGGATCACGGTGCGGGCGACGTCGGGAGAGATCTTCGCGGCCTCGGCCAGGATCCCGACGGTCTCGTCCGGATGCTCGAGCGCCCAGGCGCGGGCGCGTTCGTACGTGTCCAGGACGGTCTGGGCGGTCTCCGGGTCCTTTTCGAGGAAGGACTCCGTGGCGTTGAGGACGGAGAACGTGTTCAGGGCGAGGTCCCGGTACAGGAAGCGGGCGCCCTCGGCCTCGGCCTTCGCCATGATCGGGTCGAGCCCGGACCACGCGGCCACCGATCCGCCGGCGAGGGCGGCGCGGCCGTCGGCGTGCTGCAGGTTCTGGATCTCGACGTCGGCCGGGTCCACCCCGGCGGCCTCGAGCGCCTGCACGGCGAAGAAGTACGGGTCCGTCCCGCGCGTGGCGGCCACCGTGCGGCCCGCGAGCTGGGCGACGTCCGTGATGTCCGAGCCGGGCGGGACCATGAGCGCGGACCACTCCGGTCGCGAGGCGACGCCCACGATGCGCGTGGGCGCTCCGTTGGCCCGGTTCAGCAGCGCGGCCGAGCCGGCCGTCGACCCGATGTCCACGGAGTTCGAGCGCAGGAGCTCGTTGGCCTTGTTGGAGCCGGCGGAGAACACCCAGTTCACCCGGACGCCGCGGGGCGCGAGCGTCTCCTCCAGCCATCCCTGGTGGCGGATCACGAGGGAGAGCGGGTTGTAGGTGGCGTAGTCGATGCTCAGCGTGTCCGGACCGTTCACCGGCCCGGCCGTCGCCTCACCCTGCAGGACGCATCCGCTCAGGCCCAGGGGCAGGGACGCGGCCAGCAGGCCGAGCGCCGTGCGACGAGTCAGGCGTGCGGGGCCCGCGCCGCTCATCGGGCGTGGCTCTCGACGCCGAGGCCCTCGAGGAGCTCGGCGCGCAGCCGGGCCAGGCGGACGTCCGCGCGGTCGCGGGGACGGGCCCCCGGCACGTCCACGATCCGCCCCACGGTCGCTCCGGGGCGGGCCACGCCGTCGGGCACGGGGACGTCACGGGCGAGCAGCAGCACGCGGTCGGCGAGCTGCAGGGCCTCCTCCACGTCATGGGTGATGAGCAGGACGGTGGTGCCGGTGGCGGCGTGCACGTCCAGCAGCAGGTCCTGCATCTTCAGGCGGGTCAGGGCGTCGAGGGCGCCGAAGGGCTCGTCGAGCAGCAGCACGCCGGGGCGGCGCGCCAGGGCACGGGCGAGCGAGGCCCGCTGGGCCATCCCGCCGGAGACCTCCCGGGGGCGGTGCTCCGCGAAGGGCGCGAGGCCCACGAGCTCGAGCAGCTCCTGCACGCGGGCCCGGCCCGCGGCGCGGTCCAGCCCCCGGGGCAGGCCGAGTTCCACGTTGCGGCGCAGGGTGCGCCAGGGCAGCAGGCGCGGCTCCTGGAAGCCGACGGCGGTGCGCTCGTCGTAGGGGCGCACGGGCGAGCCGTCGATCAGCAGCTCTCCGTCGAAGTCCGGGTCCAGGCCGGCCACGGCGCGCAGCAGCGTGGACTTGCCGCAGCCGGAGGCGCCGATCACGGCGAGCACCTCGCCGGGCGCCACGGTCAGGTCCACGTCGCGCAGGACGACGCGTGGTCCGTCCGCGGTGGGGAACGTGCGCCCGACGCCGCGGAAGACGACGTCGAGGCTGTGGCGGTCCTCGTCCCGGACCGGGGTGGAGGCGGTGGCACGGGAAGGCGCGTGCACGCTCATGGAGGGCTCCCATCGTCGCTGCGTCGTCGGTGTCGGCGCCGGACGGAGACGGATGCCAAACAGACCACCGCGGGCCCGGTCGGCTGCAAGTCTGCCCCGCCGCCGGCGCCGGAGGGCCGCACGGGCGTCACACCGGGGGCGCCGCCGGTCCTGGCCCGGCCGGCCGTCACGGCCCGAGCCCAGCGCCGAGCCAGACGTTTCGGTCGTCTCTGCAGGGTGGAGGCAGCAGATTTCTCTGGCTCAGCGCTGGGGTGCCACTGGGCCGCAACAGGGCCGCCGCCCGCGGACGTGTCCTCCGTCATGGTCGGGGCATGTCACGAACCGGGCGCCGGACGCGTGGCCGGGCCCGGCGGGGCCGTCATGAACCCCTGGGCCGGACCGGCTTCCACCGCCGGCCGCGTCAGCGTTGCATGGTGCGGAACCGTCGCTCGCCCGGCCGCGCCCCTGCGACCGGGCGGCCCTGGAAAGGAGACCCATGAGCACCGCCGAGAACGCCGGGGCCGGAGCACCCACCCGCCCGGACGAGCACCGCGCGATCCTCTTCAACGCATTCGACATGAACTGCGTCGCCCACCAGTCCCCGGGTCTCTGGCGTCACCCCGACGACCACGCCCGGGACTACAACACCCTGGGCTACTGGACGCACCTGGCGCAGACGCTGGAGAAGGGCCTGTTCGACGGCCTGTTCATCGCCGACGTCCTCGGCCCGTACTCCGTGTACGGCGGCACCTCCGAGGCCGCCATCAGGACCGGCGCGCAGACCCCCGTGAACGACCCGTTCCTGCTCGTCTCCGCGATGGCCGCGGTCACCGAGCACCTCGGCTTCGGCGTCACCGCCGGCACCGCCTACGAGCACCCCTACCCGTTCGCCCGCCGCCTCGCCACGCTCGACCACCTCACGGGCGGCCGCGTGGGCTGGAACGTGGTCACCGGCTACCTGCCCTCCGCCGCCCAGAACATGGGCCAGGACGACCAGATGGAGCACGACGAGCGCTACGAGCACGCCGACGAGTACCTCGACGTCGTCTACAAGCTCCTCGAGGGCTCGTGGGAGGACGACGCCGTCGTCTACGACAAGGAGTCCGGCGTGTTCGCGGACCCGGCCAAGGTCCACGACATCGCCCACGAGGGCCGGTACTTCACCGTGCCCGGCCACGCCGTCACCGAGCCGTCCGTGCAGCGCACCCCCGTGATCTACCAGGCCGGCGCCTCGACGCGCGGCCGCGCCTTCGCCGGCAAGCACGCCGAGGCCGTGTTCATCAACTCCCCCACGAAGGAGCTGGCGGCCGCCACCGTGAAGAAGATCCGCCAGGCCCTGGTGGACGCCGGCCGTGACCCGTACGACGTGAAGATCTTCGCGATGCAGACGATCGTCACCGGGGCCACCGACGAGGACGCGCGGGCCAAGTACGACGACCTGGCGCAGTACGTGGACCCGCTGGGCGGCCTCGTGCTCATGTCCGGCTGGATGGGCATCGACCTGTCCCAGTACGACCTGGACGAGCCGATCGGGGACGTGAAGTCGAACGCCATCCAGTCCGCCGTGGAGACCTTCCAGAAGGCCTCCGGCACGGATGAGGAGTGGACCGTGCGCAAGCTCGCCGAATGGGTGGGCATCGGCGGCTTCGGCCCCGTGATCGTGGGCGGCGGCGAGTCCGCGGCCCGTCAGCTCGTCGAGTGGGCCGACGAGACCGACGTGGACGGCTTCAACCTCGCCTACCACATCACCCCGGGCGCCTTCGAGGACGTCGTGGAGTTCGTGGTGCCGGCGCTGCAGAAGCTCGGCCGCTACAAGACCGCGTACACGGACGGCACGCTGCGCCACAAGCTCTTCGGCCGCGGCGACCACCTGCCGCAGAACCACCACGGCGCATCCTTCGCCCTGCGCCGCCGGTAGGGTGACGCCAATGGCCGCGGCGCCCTGCCTCGGCCGGCAGCAGCCCCAGGAGGAGAACATGCAGCGCAGACGTGCCGTCCGCGCGGCCGGGCTCGGCGTCGTGGGCGCCCTGGCCTTGGCCGGGTGCGCATCCGAGCCGCAGTCGGCGGGGGAGGCCTGGCATCAGGCCCGCACCCAGTTGGACGAGGCCGAGACCGTCCGACTCGAGACCGCCTACACCACCGGCCGTCAGGGCCCGCACTCGGTCCGCTGGGACATCGCCGGCCGGCTCGACGGCGGCGACGCCGAGTCGAAGGGCGTCATGCAGGTCGGCCGGGACTCACACATCACCATGGAGTCCCGCCAGGTCGGCGAGGATGTGTTCGTCCGGGTCGACGTGGACGGCTCCGACGTCCCGGACGACGTCCAGGTGATGTACTCCGACCCGCAGTGGCGCCGTGTCCCGGCCGGTGAGGGGCAGGAGCCGCCCCTGAAGGCCCTCCTCGACCAGGTGGGCTTCCCCGCGGCGGACGCCCTCGACGGCGCCGAGGTGCGCGCCGAGGAGGTCGACTGGGACGACGGCACGGCCTACCGCTACGCCGTGCCCGAGGAGGTCGCCGACGCCGCAATGGTCGAGGGCGACGCCACCCGGGTGCACTCCTTCACGGTGGACGACGACGGCGAGCTGGTCGCGCTCACCGTCGACGACGGCCGGGCCACCCAGCAGTACGCCCTGAGCGACTGGAACCAGATCGAGCCGGCCGAGGCGCCGGAGGAGGTGGCCGAGTGAGGCAGCGCCAGACCCAGACCCGCCGCACCCGCCGCGGCCTGTCCCTCGCCGCCCTCGGGGCGGCCGCCCTGCTGCTGACCGGCTGCGCCTCGGGCGACGACGCCCCCGGCGCCTGGGACCGCGCCCGCACCCAGCTCGAGGAGGCCGACTCCGTCCGCATGGTCACCGAGCTGCGGTCCGAGGCCCCGAGCAACGGCCGCGCGGTCCCGGACGCGGTGGACATCTCCGGTCCCGTGGACGGCTCGTCCATGCGGTACGTGTCCGTGTACAAGGACGACGGTCTGATCACCCGGGACGAGTCCCGGATCGTGGACGGCACCGCGTACTCCCGGTTCACGGTGGAGCGCGTCGGCGCGAGCGGTGAGGACCATCCCGCCTATGCGGAGCGCTGGACCGCCACCCCGTACGAGGGCGATCCCAGCGCCACCGGCATGGGCGCGATGGTGAGCTCCCTGCTGGGCTCCCTGCCGGAGTCGGGCGGCCTGGACGACGTCGAGGCGGACGCGGACGGCATCCGCCGCAGCGGTCAGGATGCGATCCGCTACGTGCTGGACGAGCCCGTCTCGGGCCCGCAGGAGGGCGTGGAGCTGACCGCGTTCACGGTGTCCAAGGAGGACGGCCGCCTGCTCACCGTGGAGACCGAGTCCGCCGGCACGAAGGCCGTGGTGACCCTCTCCGAGATGGGCGGGGTGGATCCGGTGCAGGCCCCGCCGGCCGACGAGGTCCTGAAGCAGGACGGCTGACCCGGCCCACGGCGGCGGCGGCCCGCCTCCCCTCGGGGAGGCGGGCCGCCGTGTCTGCGCGGGTCAGCGCGTCAGCGGACCCTCGTCACCCAGCGGGGTGGACGGGTCCGAGATGGTGTCCGGCTCGGCACCGTGGCGGGCCGCCGAGGTGATGTTGTCGTTGTTGGACTCGGTCACGCGATCTTCGCGGACGTCGTTCTTCTTGTCGTTGCCCTGCATGGCATCCTCCACCTTCGTCGTGGCCTTCTGCACCGGATCGGACTTCTTCACCTCAGCGAACTTCTGCTGGGCGGTCTCCTGGACCTGGCCGACCTTCTCCTGGGTCTTGGGGTCGTTCCAGAGCTTCTGGGCGTTCTGGGTCATCTTCTCGAGGTTCTTGCGGCCCTCGGCGGAGCCGAGCAGGTAGCCGAGTGCGGCGCCGAGGCCCAGGGTGATGAGGCGCATGGGTGGTCTCCTTCATGTGTCGGGACCGCGCCGACCCTCTTGGACGGGCCGGGCGGCGCGCTGGCGCGCTGTCCTGGGATCACTCTGGTCATCGGAGCCCGCCGCGTCAACGACTGAGGCGCACGGCCGTGCGAGGGTCGGCGGCGTTCGTCCCCGCCGTCCCGCCCCACGACGACGGCCGCCCACCCCGGAGGTGAGCGGCCGTCGTCGTGCCGGGGCCCGTGGGCCCACGGGGTCAGCCGAAGTGCTTCGGCAGGGTGGCCTCCCAGGCCTCGCGCAGCTCCGCGATCGGCAGGGTGAAGGCGTCCTGGACCTCGAGGGCCGCGGAGTCGGCGTCCACCACGCCGATGCGCACGGCCGCGTAGCCGCGGGCCGTGGTCATGTCCGTGAACCGGACCTCCTCGGTGCGGGGCACGGCCACGACGGCGCGCGCCTGCGTCTCGGAGAACAGTGCGGTGAACAGGTCCACGCCGGCGCGGCGCAGCACCTCGTCCAGCACCACGCGGGCGCCCACGCCGAAGCGCAGCACCATCTCGGACAGGGTGGCCGCGAGGCCGCCGCCGGAGACGTCGTGGGCGGCGTCGATCATGCCGTCCCGGGACATGTTGACCAGCAGCTCGCCGAGCAGGCGCTCCTTCTTCAGGTCGACCTTCGGGGGCAGGCCGCCGAGGTGGCCGCGCAGGCGCGCGAACTCGGAGCCGTCCAGCTCGTCCGCGGTCTCGCCCAGCAGGTAGATCGCCTGGCCGTCCGCGTCCGGGGCGAAGCCGGACGGGGTGCGGCGCAGGACGTCGTCGAGCTGGCCGAGCACCGCCACCGTGGGGGTGGGGTGGATCGGGGTGCTGCCCGTCTGGTTGTACAGGGACACGTTGCCGCCGGTCACCGGGATGCCGAGGGTCTGGCAGCCGTCCGCCAGGCCGCGCACGGCCTCCGCGAACTGCCACATCACGTCCGGGTCCTCGGGGGAGCCGAAGTTCAGGCAGTCGGAGACGGCCAGGGGCACGGCCCCGGCGGTGGTGACGTTGCGGTACGCCTCGGCCAGGGAGGCCTGCGCGCCCGTGTACGGGTCCAGGTAGGTGAACCGGTCGTTGCAGTCCGTGGCCAGGGCCACGCCTATGCCGGTCTCCTCGTCCACGCGCACCACACCCGCGTCGTCCGGGGCCGCCAGGGCGGTGTTGCCGCGGACGTAGCGGTCGTACTGGCGGGTGATCCAAGAGGTGTCCGCCAGGTTCGGGGAGCTCATCAGCTCCACGACGGCGGCGCGCAGCTCCTCGCCCGTGGCGGGCAGGTCCTGACCGGCCTCGGAGGAGCGGAACGTGTCCGCCTGGAGCTCGTCCTGCCAGGCCGGACGCGCGTACGGGCGCTCGTAGACCGGGCCGTCGTGGGCCACGGTGCGCGGGTCCACGTCGACGATGACCTCGCCGTCCCAGGTGATGATCAGGCGGCCGTCGCCGGTGACCTCGCCCAGCCAGGAGTACTCGACGTCCCACTTTGCCATGACGGCCTCGAACGCGGCGACGTTCTCCGGCGTCACCACGGCCATCATGCGCTCCTGCGACTCGGACATGAGGATCTCGCCCGGGGTCAGCGTGGAGTCGCGCAGCAGCACGTCGGTCAGCTCCACGCGCATGCCGCCCTCGCCGTTGGAGGCGAGCTCGGAGGTGGCGCAGGAGATGCCGGCGGCGCCGAGGTCCTGGATGCCCTCGACGAGGGAGTCGCGGAACAGCTCGAGGCAGCACTCGATGAGCACCTTCTCGGAGAAGGGGTCGCCGACCTGCACCGAGGGGCGCTTGGCGGGCTTGCCGTCGCCGTCGAAGGACTCGGAGGCCAGCACGGAGGCGCCGCCGATCCCGTCACCGCCGGTGCGGGCGCCGAACAGAACTACCTTGTTGCCCACGCCGGAGGCGTTGGCCAGACGCAGGTCCTCGTGCTTGAGCACGCCCACGGCGAGGGCGTTGACGAGCGGGTTGCCCTGGTAGATCGGGTCGAAGCGGGTCTCGCCGCCGATGTTCGGCAGGCCCAGGGAGTTGCCGTAGCCGCCGATGCCGGCCACCACGCCGTGGAACACGCGGGCGGTGTCCGGGTGGTCGATCGCGCCGAAGCGCAGCGGGTCCATCACGGCCACCGGGCGGGCACCCATGGAGATGATGTCGCGCACGATGCCGCCGATGCCCGTGGCCGCGCCCTGGTAGGGCTCCACGTAGGAGGGCGAGTTGTGGGACTCGACCTTGAACGTCACGGCCCAGCCGTCACCGAGGTCGGTCACGCCGGCGTTCTCGCCGATGCCCACCATCATGTGCTGCTTCATCTCGTCGGTGAGCTTCTCGCCGAACTGGCGCAGGTGCACCTTAGAGGACTTGTACGAGCAGTGCTCGGACCACATGACCGAGTACATGGCCAGCTCGGCCGCGGTGGGGCGGCGGCCGAGGATCTTCTTGATCTCGGCGTACTCGTTCTCCTTCAGGCCCAGCTCGGCCCAGGGCTGCTCGACGTCCGGCGTCGCCTGGGCGTCCGCGACCGTCTCGATGTTGAACTGCTGGCTCATGCATGGCCTCCACGGCTGGCGAGGGTGGTCAGGACGGAGGTGAAGAAGCCGAGGCCGTCCACGCCGGAGCGGGGGCCGGCGGCGGTGTCCGGGCCGAAGCCCGTCTCCACGGCGTGCTCCGGGTGCGGCATCAGACCGACGACGTTGCCGGCCGGGTTCGCGATGCCCGCGATGTCCCGGCGCGAGCCGTTCGGGTTCCAGCCCTGATAGCGGAACACCACGCGGCCCTCGGCCTCGAGGGCGTCGAGGGTCGTCTCGTCCGCCACGTACTGGCCGTCCTGGTTCTTCAGGGGCACGGTGATGGTCTGGCCCTGCTCGAAGTCGCGGGTCCACACGGTGTCCGTGCTCTCCACGACCAGCTCCTGGTCGCGGCAGATGAAGTGCAGGTGGTCGTTCTTGATCATCGAGCCCGGCAGCAGGTGTGACTCGGTGAGGATCTGGAAGCCGTTGCAGATGCCGAGCACCGGCAGGCCGTCCGCCTCGCCCTCGGGGCCGCCGGCCGCCGTCGCCACCGCGTCCATCATGGGGGCGAAGCGCGCGATCGCGCCGGCGCGCAGGTAGTCGCCGTAGGAGAAGCCGCCCGGGATCACGACGGCGTCCACGCCGGCGAGCGTCCGCTGCGGGTCCGCGTCGGCGTGCCACAGGGAGACGGGCTCGGCGCCGGCGAGGCGGACGGCGCGCAGCGCGTCCACGTCGTCCAGGGTGCCGGGGAAGGTGATGACGCCGATGCGCGCGCCGCTGAGCGGCGTCGTCGGCGTCGAGTAGTCGCCGATGAGGGGGAGCTCGGTCATCGGGCGCCCTCGGCCTCGTCCAGGACGGCCACGTTCACGACGTCCTCGATGACGGGGTTGGACAGCATCTCCTCGGCGGCCGTGCGGGCCTGAGCGAGGATCTCGTCGGTGACCTTGCCCTCCACGGTGAGCTCGAAGCGCTTGCCCTGGCGGACCTGGCTGAACTCGGTGAAGCCGAGGCGGGGCAGGGCCCCGTTGATCGCCTTGCCCTGCGGATCGAGGATCTCGGGCTTGGGCATGACGTCGACGACGATGATGGGCATGAACACGCTCCTGGGTGCGGGACGATGCCGCGGAGCAGGACGGTGTAGATGCCGTCTCACGCCCGGCCCTGGGCGCTCCGCGTGCTTGCCCGCCCAGTCTACTCGGCCGCCCGGACGCGGGATCGTGGGTGTGATGGGGGCGGCACGCGGCAGCCGGCCCGGCGTAGCCTGGCGGCATGAGACCTCAGCAGACCCGTATGTCCCCGCTCGGCCGACGCCGGCCGATCAGCCCGCTCGGCCCCGCGCTGCTCGCCGCGGCGGCCGGCGTCGTGCTGACGGGAGTGCGCCGCATCAAGGCCCGCTCCGCCCGGCGTCGCGCGACCGGACGCCCGCGCCGGTGACCCGCCCCGAGCCCTGCCCCTGCGGGTCCGGAGCCGGGCTCGCGGCGTGCTGCGGTCGCCTGCACGCGCGTTTCGCCCGGGACGGCGCCCTGACCGCGCCCACCGCCGAGGCGCTCATGCGCTCCCGGTACACGGCGTTCGCGCGGCTGGGCGAGGCCGGGCCGGCAGAGGCGCGGGCGATGGCCGACTATCTCGCCGCGACCTGGGTTCCCGAGCACCGGCCCACCGCGGCCGAGCTGCTGCCGACCGAGGGGGAACAGGCGCCGCGGTTCACCCGCCTGGCGGTGCTGGACGTGCGGGACGGCGGGCCGTTCCAGGACGCCGGGACCGTGGAGTTCGTGGCCGTCGGCACGGGGGCCGAGGGGCGGTTCCGACTCCATGAGGTCAGCCGGTTCCGCCGTGAGGACGGGATCTGGCGCTACGTGGACGGCGACGTGCGCTGAGGCCGGAGCGGCGCGTCGGACGGCGGCCGGCGGTGCCGCGTCAGAAGGCGGAGAAGATCCCGGCGCCCACGCTGAGGACCAGGCCCAGGATGGCGATCCACGCCACCAGGGTGACGATCGGGCGGGGGCGACGCGGGGCGTCGTCGTGCCAGTCCACGCCCTCCAGCTCCGGAGGGGTGCGCAGCTCTCGATCCATGGCCCCAGCCTCTCATGCCCCACGCCGCCCCGGGCCCAACGCGGGTTGACTTGTCACGGGTGCTGGGCGCCTGGACCCGCGACAACTCAACCCGCGTTGCCGTCCGGGGTGAACAGGTCCTCGATCCGCCGCCCGAACACGGCCGCGAGGCGGAAGGCGAGCGGGAGCGAGGGGTCGTAGCGGCCCTTCTCGAGGGAGATGACGGTCTGCCGGGAGACGCCGAGCTCGTCGGCGAGCCGCTGCTGCGACCAGCCGAGGCGGGCACGCTCGTCGGGGATGGTGTTCTCCACGGCTCAGCCCCGGCGCTTCTGGAGCGCGTAGCGGACGGCCACCGAGGCGCCCGCGAAGAGGAGCAGCCCGGCGCCCACGAGGGGGAGGCTGGGCTGCCACCCCGCCAGGGCGACGACGAACGTGCCCAGGCCCAGCACCACGAGCAGGTCGCCGAACGCGCCGGACTGCGCCTTCTCGAGCCACCGGCCTTCGATGGTCTCCTCGGTGTCCCGGACGGCGCCGCGCAGGGTGGTGCGGTCCACGAGGAACAGCCAGGCGAGGGCTGCGCCGACCGGGAGCGCCGACGCCGCCATGACCGCGCCCGTGACCGCCGGGAAGCGGGGACCGGCGTCGCCCTGGCTCGAGGCCAGACCGTAGGACGCGGCCCCGATCAGCAGGGCGATGACGACGCCGGCCACGAGGCTGACGAGGATCAGTCGCCCGGACCCGCCGCCCAGACGGGCGGAGCGGCCCCAGCGGGGGCGGCGGTCGCGGGCGAGGTCGGTGGTGGTGTGCGGCGTGGTGGCCATGGCGGTCCCTCCGGGGCGGGGCCGGGGTTTGTCCCCGTCGTGTGAAGCAAGCTTGACAGTAAAGAGAGTTTGACGTCAAGTCTGCTTGACGGTGGCCCGACAGGGCGGCGGCGGAGCTGGGCCTCGCCGTGGACGCCTCCACCGCCGCCCACGATGCTGGCCGCATGGCCTTCGAGGTGCACCCGCTCACCGCCGACCGCTTCGACGACTTCGCGCACGTCGTCAACCCGAACCGCCGCGCCACGCACTGCTGGTGCCTGTCCCCCCGGCTCTCAGCGCCGCAGAGGCACGCGCCCGGCGACCCCCGCGAGGACACCATGCGGGCGCTCGCTGCGGGGGAGCCTGCGCCCGGCGTCGTCGGTACTCGGACGGCGAGCCCGTCGCGTGGTGCAGCATCAGCCCGCGCAGCGCGATCCCGCGGCTCGTGATGCGACACATCCGCGGGTGACCCGGCCCTCCGCCGTCCGTCCGCCCGTCCGGCCAACGCGGGTTGACTTGTCGCGGGTCTGGGCGGTGAATACCCGTGACAAGTCAACCCGCCTTGCCCGGGGTGCCGCGCCCTTGGCTCGCGTGGAGTCGTCCCCGCCCGCCCCGGCCCGTTCCTGAGGAGCCGCCATGTCCCTCCGTCTCTCTCACACCACGTGGGACGCGCTGGACCCCCACGCCATCGCCGAGTTCTGGCGCGCGCTGCTCGGCTGGGAGGTCGACGAGCCTCACCTCTACCGCCCGGGGTCGGACGAGTGCTCACTCGTCGGCCCTGACGGGCAGGTCGTCCTCTTCTTCCGCGTCCCGGACGCCAAGCGCGTGAAGAACCGCGCCCACATGGACCTGCGCGCGGCCGCCGGCTCGACGCGCGACGCCGAGATCGAGCGGGCGCTCGCCCTCGGCGCCGCGATGGTCGACGACCGCCGCGTCGACCTCGGCTGGGCCGTCCTCGCCGACCCCGAGGGCAACGAGTTCTGCATCCTCGACGGCTGAGCCGACCCCACGACGGCCCGGCGTCTCCGCGGGGGAGTCGCCGGGCCGTCGGGGCGGACCGGGTACCGGGTGCCCGGGCCGTCCGCGGCGGCGGTGGTGTGGCGGGAGTGGTTCGTGGTCATGGGGCCCTCCTGTGGTCGATGCCCTGGGCCGGTGGCCCGGCCCGCCTCGGAGGCTCTGTGGGGGCCGTCCGACCGGACGTTGTGAAGCAAGCTTGACAGTCAAGTGACCTTGTCGTCAAGGGAGCTTGACGCCGGGGCCCGCGCGAACTCCTCCCACGTCGTGGGCGGGGTCAGCCCGAGCCAGGCAGGCTCGAGACGGAACCCGAGGGCCGCGTTCATCCGCAGGGACGCCGCGTTGGACTCGGCGCCGCCGGTTCCCCACTCGCGCCCACCGCGGGCATGGGTCGCCAGGACAGTCGCCGCCTTGACGGCCTTCGCCACGCCACGGTTCTCGTGCTCGGACGCGACCGCGGTGCGGTCGACCTCCCACCGGTCAGGGGAGCGGAACGTCAGGGTGAATCCGATGAGCACGCCTCCCTGGAAGGCCCCCACGGCGAGCCCCTCTGGGGTGGACAGTCGGGCCTCGAGGTCGTCCGGCAGCGGCTCGTGACGGGAGCCGTCGGTGTGCGGGAATCGGGGAGCCGCTTCCTCGTCGAGGGCGCGCAGGGCAGGCAGGTCGACGGCGGTCAGTCTCCGGACCTCGATTCCCCGCGCTTCGGCCACCGCGACGTGGCCACGGTAGGGCGCCAGGTCGGCGTCGTCGTCGAGGTGGAGGCGCGCGCCCCAGGAGCGGGAGCGCACGCTCCACCCGGCGTCGAGCAGCGCGGCGGCCTCGGCCGAGTCTTCGCGGTGCACGCGGGCGTCCGCCCGTGGGTCGGTCACGGGGGTGAGCATTGAGCACGGGATGTGCCCGGAGACGGCCTCGTCCGGATAGATGTGCGGGAACTCGGCCGAGTGGGGATCGGAGGGGTCTCCCGGCTCGCGCCGCACCCGCAGGCCGGCCCCCGCCAGTTCGTCCTCGTCCAGGCCGACGACGAACGCGTCGGGCCGGTCTGGGTAGATCGCCGCGCCGACCATTCCCACCTGGGCGGCGTCGTCGGAGGCGTGGAGGAAGCCGACGTCGTCGATCGAGGCGCCGCGCGTCGACGCCGTGTAGCGGCCGGTGCGACGCGCGGCGGCCCAGTCCTCCGGGAGGGTGATGTGCAGGATCATGGCGCGAGGCTATCGGCCTCGGCGTCGACGCCACCCCTCCGGCTGCCCATCGCGGGTTGAGTTATCGGGGGTGCGCGGCGGCGGCACCCGCGACAACTCAACCAGCGTTGCAGGGCCGCCCCGGGGCGTGACGACGGCCCGGCGTCTCCGCGGGGGAGTCGCCGGGCCGTCGGGGGCGAGCCGGGTGCCGGGGTGCCCGGGCCGTCAGTCCTCCAGGAAGGCCTCGACGTCCGGGGTCACCGCGCGGGAGTCGATCAGCTGACGCTCAATCGCGTCGTGGGTGATCCGGTTGGCCTCGCGCACGGCGTCGGTGCGCATCGAGATCTTGATGTCGCCCTTGTGCGTCGGGGTCCCGGCCACCTGGACCGGCTGGGTCTCGAGCGGCAGCGGGACGGCGTCGCACAGCGACTTCTCGGCCGGCTGGGCGCCGGTCAGGAAGTAGTCACGGATGGGCGCGTCCACGCACTCGGTGCGGTACGGGAACAGGCCGTGGGTGCCCTCGTTGTCCACGGAGATCAGGGACGTGTTGCGCAGCACGCCGGCGGCGCGGTGGCCGCCCTCGTACGGGGTCGCCGCGTCCAGCTCGGACTGCACGATCACGGTGTTCGGGGCGCCCTTGCCGCCGGGCTGGGAGGGCATGGAGGTCTGGGCGGGCCAGTACATGCACTCCGACGGGCCCATCAGCACACCGATCCACGGGGCCTTGCGGCCGAGGTCGTCCACCCACGAGGTCCAGTAGCCCTGCGAGGTGTTCCACTGGCCGTCCTGGCACCGGATCGCCGAGAACGCGCCCTCGAAGGTGACGGCGTCACCGGCCTGGGTGGCGGCGACGAGCTGCTCGCGCTCGCCCACGGTCTCCAGGCCGCGGGCGGCGAAGCGGTCGAAGGAGTCGCGCTCCTCGGCCGGCAGCGACGCACGGGCCTCGGCCAGGATGCGCTCGATCTGGGTGCGCTGCCCCGCGGGGTCCGTGGCCGCGGCCTCGGACTCCATGATGCGGATGCAGGCGGCGATGACGGACCCGGCGTCGAGGTACTGGGACGTGTCGTACATGGCAGGCAGCAGGAACGAGCCGGCGACGATCATGCCGAGCTGGGTGCGGGTGCCGCCCACGTCCTCCCAGCGCTGCCGGATCTGCATCGGGTTGTCCCCGAGGCCGAAGATCTCGTCGTGCCGGGCCACGTAGGGGAGCATCGCGTCCTGGAACTGGCGGTCGCGGGAGCGCGGCTGCAGGTCCCAGGTGGTCTGGAGCCCGTCGCGGGAGATGTCGACGGCGGAGTCCAGCAGGAACCGGTGCGCGTGCTGGGGGAAGACGCGCTGGTACCAGCTGCCCAGCCACGTGCCGTACGAGTAGCCGATGTAGGAGGTCTTCTCCTCGCCCAGGACGGCGCGGATGAAGTCCATGTCGTACACGGTCTGCTCGGTGGTGATGTACGGGGTGAGCTCGTTCTCGAGGCACGCGTCGACCTGGGCCTTCGTGTCCTGCCACACGTCGTGCTCGGGGTTCGGCGTGTAGGTGCACTCCAGGGCGGTGGACTGGCCCACGCCGCGGGGGTCGAAGCCGATGAAGTCGTACTGCTCGGCGAGCTCCGGGGCGCGCTCGGCCATGGCGGGCCCCCAGGGCAGGCCGGAGCCGCCCGGGCCGCCGGGGTTGACCAGCGCGATGCCCTGGCGCTCCGGGTTGCCCTTCGAGGTTTCGGTCTTGGCCACGCGCAGGGTGATGGTGTGGCCGTCCTCGGGGTTCTTCCAGTCGCGGGGCACCGTGACGTCGGCGCACGCGGTGCCGGGGATCGCGCTGAACCGGGCGTTGAGGCTCTCGCTGCCGAAGTCGCAGGCCTCCCAGTCCAGCGTCTGGCCCACGAGGTGCGGCGCGAGCGCGGCGGCGTCGTTGACCTTGTTGCCCCGCGTGGCGGAGAGGTCGTTGGAGCGGGCCTGACCCTGCGATGCGGACCCGTTGCCGTTGCCGTTGCCGTTGCCGGGCGCGGAGAGCGCGGGGGCGGCGGCCGTGACGGCGAGCGAGACGGCCGCGACGGCGGCGGCGAGCGTGGTGCGGCGGCGAGCTGGAACGGTTCTGGTCACGTCAGGTCCTCGAGTCGTTCGGTGCGGAGAGGGCCGGGGCGGTCACCGGATGACGCGAGTGATGCGCCTCACAGCCTGTAGAGCGGCCATCCTAATCATGGACGTGCGCTGGAAGTCCACTCGGCGTCCGGCCCGGTCCCAGGGGCCGCCCCCACGGCCTCGTCCAGCACCGCCAGCAGCCGCACCCGCAGCGCCTGCCCCCGCTCGGCGAACTCGCGCTGCCGCCGCGCGTACTCGGCACGCCCGGTCGGCTCCTCGATCCGCACGGCCGCGTAGCCGCCGCACCCGTCGGAGAGGTCGTCCACCCCGGTCAGGTCGTACGGCGAGGCCTCCATGTCCAGCCGGCGGATGTCCCACGCGAGGTCGAAGCAGTCCGCGAGCAGGCCCGAGGCGACCACCGGCACCAGCTTGTACGCCCACTTGTACAGGTCCATCCCCGCGTGCAGGCAGCCGGGCTGTTCCATCTCCCGCATCCCGGCGCGCGTGGGCAGGACGCCGTCGTCGCCCTCGTTGCGGTCGCGGGCCTCGGGCGCGAAGAACCGGAACGCGTCGAAGTGCGTGCACCGGATCCGCGAGCCCTCCACCACCGCGTCCGTCCCCTCGGCCCCGAGCCGCAGCGGCAGCTGGGAGTGCCGCACCCCGTGCACGTCCGAGCGGTACGCCATCGCCCACTCGTGCAGCCCGAAGCAGCCCAGGCGCGGCGCCCGCTCCGCCGTGCGCGCGAGCAGGTCCCGCGTGAACGCCACCCCCGACGCGCGGTCGGCCAGCACCGCCGCCACGTCCACCAGCCAGCCGCCCACCGCGCGGCCGTCGACGACGGCGCCCGCCACCTCACCGGCCTCGACGCGCCGGTAGTGCTTCCACTCGCCCCGGGGGGTCGTGCCCAGCTCGGCCGCCTCGGCACGGGCCGCGGCGCCGTCGTCGTCCGCGAGGAGGACCCCCGGCCCGGGGTGCCAGCGCTGCAGCGCGGCGGGGGAGTGCGTGTAGTAGCCGAAGAGGAAGTCCTGCACCGGGTGCTTCTCACCGCGCATCCGCAGGGCCACCAGCGGGTCCGTGCGTCGGGCGATGCGCTCGCGGTGCGCCCGCGCATGGGCCCGCCACACGTCGGCGGGCAGGACGACGACGGCGGTCGGCGGGGGTGCGGGGGCGGTGCGTGGCTCGGGCATGGCCCCACCATCCTCCCCCGTGGCGCCCCTCACGAGCGAGCGGGCCCACGTGATGCCGACGCGGG
Organism: Micrococcus sp. KRD026; assembly: GCF_017168445.1. NCBI lineage: Bacteria > Bacillati > Actinomycetota > Actinomycetes > Micrococcales > Micrococcaceae > Micrococcus > Micrococcus sp. KRD026. The sequence goes on from NZ_JABFBA010000063.1 coordinate 18,975, forward strand.
GAGCGCGCCCCGGCGGCCCCTATTCGACGGTCCTGGACGTTGCCTGACAAAGATCTGGTCAAACGCCCTACCGGACGGTAGATTGCATGTGTCTCGCTGTGGCGCTCATCACATGGGTGTCGATCTCCCCGTCCCCCGGCGCCATCCCCGCCGGCGTGCCACGGGCGAGAGCTGGGCGGACCTTGATGAGAAAGGCGGAGGCAATGCCTCAGAACCCCACCCCTGCCCGGCGCCGCCGGGCCCTGGCCGCGGCCGTCGCCGGCGCGAGCCTCGTGGCCGCTCCCGCGCTCGCGGTGTCGGCCACCGCCGTCGAACTGCCCGACGGCAGCACCGTCTCCAGCCCGCAGGGCGAGGTGCAGGTCCAGCAGCAGTTCGAGGACGGCCGCTACTTCGTGGTCCTGAAGGACCAGCCGTCGGTGACCGCCCCCGAGGCCGGCGCCGTTCCGGGCGCGGCCCCGAAGGCGAAGTTCGACCCCTCGCACCCGCGCGTGAAGAACTACGAGGCCAAGCTCCAGCGCCAGCAGGCGAAGGTCGCGAAGGCCCACGGCGCCAAGGCCGAGATCTCCTTCCAGCGGGCCGTGAACGCGTTCGTCGCCGAGCTGACCGCCGAGGAGGCCCAGGCGATCGCGAAGGACCCGGCCGTGCTCGGCGTCGCACCGGACGAGCAGGTGGCCCCGGACTACAGCTCCACCGAGTTCCTCGGCCTGCCCGGCAAGAAGGGCACCTGGAAGTCCGTGTACGGCAAGGCCGAGAACGCGGGCAAGGGCGTGGTGGTCGGCGTCATCGACTCCGGCATCCACCCGGACAACCCGTTCATCGACGGCCAGCCCGTCCAGCCGCTCAAGGGCAAGGCCAAGGTCGGCGTGCCGTACCGCACCGCGGACGGCCAGATCGCCGTGCTCAAGGCGGACGGCACCACCGCCACGGCCGAGTGCGAGACCGGCCCGGACTTCCCGGCCTCGTCGTGCGACTCCAAGCTGATCGGCGCCTACGCCTTCTCCGACGACTTCGAGCGCTTCGTCCCGGTGGACGAGCGGGCCCCGGAGGAGCGCATCTCCCCGCTCGGCGTGTTCTCCCACGGCACCCACGTGGCCACCACCATCCTCGGCAACACCGGGGTGGAGCAGACCATCGACGGCGACTCCTTCGGCGAGGGCGCGGGCGTGGCCCCCGCCGCGAACCTGATCTCCTACAAGATCTGCTGGGAGGACACCGACCCGGACACCGGCGGCTGCTACACCTCCGCCTCCGTGGCCGCCGTCGAGCAGGCCATCGAGAACAACGTGGACGTGCTGAACTACTCGATCTCCGGCTCCAACACCTCGATCGTGGACCCGGTGGCCATGGCCTTCAAGTCCGCCGCCGAGGCCGGCATCTTCGTGGCCGCCTCCGGCGGCAACTCCGGCCCCGGCCCGAACACCGTGAACCACGGCTCCCCGTGGCTGACCACCGTGGCCGCGGAGACGTTCTCCAACGAGCTCACCGCCACCGTGCAGTTCTCCGACGGCACGCAGCTCCGCGGTGCCTCCTCGGCCCGCACCGGCGTGGGCCCGGCCGAGGTCATCCATGCGTCCGAGGTCGCCGCCGGCGACGCCGAGGCCGCGCGTCTCTGCCTGCCCGGCGGGCTCACCGAGGAGGCCGCCGGCAAGATCGTGCTCTGCGAGCGCGGCGGGAACGCCCGCACCGAGAAGTCGCAGGTGGTGGAGGAGGCCGGCGGCGTCGGCATGATCCTCGTGAACACCCCGTCCGGCTCGCTGGACGCGGACATCCACGCGGTGCCGACCGTGCACATGAACGACAACGGCGTGATCGAGAAGGTGAAGTCCTCCGACCTCACCGCCACGATCGTCCCGGGCGACACCACCGGCCTGCCGGAGGACCCGCTGCCCCAGATCGCCGGCTTCTCCTCCCGCGGGCCGGCCAACGCCGTGAACCAGGAGCTCCTGAAGCCCGACCTCGCCGCCCCCGGTGTGAACGTGATCGCCGGCGTCTCCCCGCTGGACCCCGACTACCACGGCAACACGTTCGGCCTGATGTCCGGCACGTCCATGGCCTCGCCGAACCTGGCCGGCATGGCCACGCTGCTGATCGGCAAGTACCCGGCCTGGTCCCCGATGGCCGTGAAGTCCGCCCTCATGACCACCGCCGGCGACGTGTACAACGCCGACGGCACCGTGAACACGGACAACTTCGCCACGGGTGCCGGCTCCGCCGATCCGGCCGCCGCCGCCCGTCCGGGCCTGGTCTACGACTCCGGCAAGGAGCAGTGGGACGCGCTGCTGCGCGGCGACATCGCCGGCCGTGACGTGAACGTCCCGTCCCTGGCGATCCCCGACGTCGTCGGCTCGGCCACCGTGACCCGCACCGTGACCGCCCTGGAGAACGGCCGCTGGCGGTTCTCTGCGAACGTGCCCGGCTTCGAGGTGACCGCCTCCCCGGCCGTGCTGGACCTGAAGGCCGGCCAGTCCGCCGACGTCGAGCTGACCGTCACCCGCACCGACGCCGCCGTGAACACCTGGACCCACGGCTCCATGTCCTGGACCACCGCCAAGGGCAAGGCCGTCCCGGAGGTGACCTCCCCGGTCACCGTGAAGGCGAAGTCCGCGACCGTCACCTCCGCCGTCGAGGGCTCCGGCGCCACCGGCTCCGCCGACGTGGAGATCACCCCCGGCGTGACCGGTGAGCTGACCCCGCAGGTCCTGGGCCTGGGCAAGGTGGACTCCACCGTGGCCGCCGCCACCGCGAGCAACTCGCTCGAGTCCAGCGCACTGGCCGTGTCCACGGTGACCGTGGAGGAGGGCACCCAGTCCCTGGTGGCCTCGATCAACGCGGGCGCCGCCGGCGCCGACTGGGACCTGTACGTGATCACCCCCGAGGGCAAGCAGTTCTCCCGGGCGACCGCGGACGAGTCCGAGACGCTGACGATCGCCGACCCCGCCCCGGGCGCCTACACCGTGGTCGGCCACCTGTACGCGGCCAACGGCGGCAAGGACACCGGCACCCTCGAGACGCTCAAGCTGCGCGAGGACGCGGGCAACCTCACGGTCTCCCCGAACCCGGTGCCCGTGACCTCGGGCAAGGCCACCGAGGCGACCCTCTCCTGGTCCGGCCTGACCTCGGGCACCTGGAAGGGCCTCGTCACCTGGGACGCGGGCATCACGACCGACGTGACCGTCCAGGTCCCGTGACCGCCGACCCCCTCCGTCCTCGCTGACGGAACGGGAGGAACCGCCCGCACGACGCCGGCCCCGCACCTTCACGCTGAAGGTGCGGGGCCGGCGTCGTTGGTGGGTGGGGCAGCGGCGGGTGCGGCGTCAGCGGCCGGTGCCGCCGTAGACCGTGGCCTCCTCCTCGGCGTCGAGGCCGAAGGCGGCGTGCACGGCGCGGACGGCGTCGTCGAGCTTGTCCTCGGCGGTGACCACGGAGATGCGGATCTCCGAAGTGGAGATGAGGTCCACGTTCACGCCGGCGTCGGCGAGCGCCTTGAAGAAGGTGGCGGAGACGCCCGGGTTGGAGCGCATGCCCGCGCCGATCAGCGAGAGCTTGCCGATCTCCGGGTCCGAGACGATGTCCTGGAAGCCGATCCGGTCCTGGGCGGCGCGCAGGGCGGCCATGGCGTCCTTGCCCTCCACGATCGGCAGGGTGAAGGAGATGTCCGTGCGACCCGAGCCCTCGCGGGAGATGTTCTGCACGATCATGTCGATGTTCACGTTGGACACGGCGATCACGCGGAAGATCTCGGCGGCCTTGCCGGGCACGTCGGGGACGCCGACGATCGTGACCTTGCCCTCGGAGCGGTCGTGGGCGACGCCGGAGACGATGGGCTGTTCCATGGGAGCGCCTTCCTGAAGGGTGATGGTGTCGTTCGGGTCGGGCAGGATCCAGGTGCCCTCGTGGTCGGAGAAGGAGGAGCGCACGTGCAGCGGCACGCCGAAGCGGCGCGCGTACTCCACGGAGCGCAGGTGCAGCACCTTGGATCCGGAGGCCGCCATCTCGAGGGTCTCCTCGGAGGAGAGCTCGGTGAGCTTGCGGGCGGTCGGCACGACGCGCGGGTCGGCCGAGTAGACGCCGTCCACGTCCGTGTAGATCTCGCACACGTCCGCGCCGAGCGCGGCGGCGAGGGCGACGGCCGTGGTGTCCGAGCCGCCGCGGCCCATGGTGGTGATGTCCTTGGACTCGGGGCTCATGCCCTGGAACCCGGCCACGATGGCCACGCGGCCGGCGTCGAGGGCCTCCTGCACGCGGTGGGGGTTGACCTTGACGATCCGGGCCCGGCCGTACGAGGTGTCCGTCAGCATGCCGGCCTGGGAGCCGGTGTAGGAGCGGGCCTCGACGCCCTCGGCGTGGATCGCCATCGCCAGCAGGGACATGGAGATGCGCTCGCCGGCCGAGAGCAGGATGTCCATCTCGCGTGCGGGCGCGTCCTGCGTGAGCTCGGCGGCGAGGTCGAGCAGCTCGTCCGTGGTGTCGCCCATGGCTGAGACCACGACGCACACGCGGTTCCCGGCCCGGACCGTGTCCGCGACGCGGCGGGCCACGCGCTGGATGCCGGCGGCGTCGGCCACGGAGGAGCCGCCGAACTTCTGGACGATGAGACTCATGGGTCGCTCCGGACGGGATCGAGGGTCGGTTCGGGCCAAGTCTAGGGGCGCGCACCCGCGCGAGTCCGCCAGGTGAACCCCTGTTCCGGATGCTGGACCCGGCGCCCGCGGCCGGTCAGGACGACGGCGCCCGCGGCCCCGCCTGCGACCCCGCCTGCGACCCCGGTCGGGCTCGGATCGGCGCCGGGATCATCCCCCGGGTGGATCCGCGTCCGTGCACGGCCCGGCAAGGATGGGGCCATGACCGCTCCAGCACCCCCGCCCGCCGCACCCGTCCTGGGGGCGGCCGCCCACGACGGGATCGTGGCCCACGGCCTCGCCCGCTCGTTCGGCGCCGTCCATGCGGTGCGGGACGTCTCCCTCACCGTGCCCGCCGGCTCCGTGACGGCCCTCGTCGGCCCGAACGGCTCGGGCAAGACCACGCTCCTGCTCATCTTGGCCACCCTGCTGCGCCCGGACGCCGGCGCCGTGTCCGTGGCCGGGGTGGACGCGGTGCGCGAGCCCGTCGAGGCCCGGCGGCGGCTCGGCTGGATGCCCGACACCCTGGGCGTGTGGGAGGAGCTGACCTGCCACGACATCCTCGCCAGCCTGGGCCGGCTCTACGGCATGGGGAAGGCGGAGGCGTCAGCGCGCGCGGACGAGCAGCTCGCGTGGGTCGAGCTCACGGAGTTCGCCCACCGGCCCGCCCGCGTGCTCTCCCGCGGCCAGCAGCAGCGCCTGTCCCTGGCTCGGGCCACCGTGCACCGGCCCTCCGTCCTGCTCCTGGACGAACCCGCCAACGGCCTCGACCCGGCCGCCCGCATCCGGCTGCGGGACGACCTGCGCGCCATGGCCGCAGCCGGCACCGCCGTGCTCGTCTCCTCCCACGTGCTCGCCGAGCTCGAGGAGATGTCCGACCGCGCCGTGTTCCTCCATGAGGGCGCCACGGTGGCCACCCAGGAGTTCCGCGCCACCGACGACCTCGCCCGCCCCTACCGGATCGCCGGACCCGACCCGACGGCCCGGGACACCCTCGTCCGCGCCCTCGAGACCCGCGGCCTGACCGTCACCGCGGCCACCGGCGCCGGCGCGGGCCAGCGCCGGGACGGCGTCGTGGTGCAGCTGCGGGGTGAGGCCGCCGCGGCCGCGCTGCTCGCGGACCTCGTGCGCGAGGGTGTGCTCGTCAGCCACTTCGCCCCGGAGGGCTCCCGCCTCGAGAACGCCTACCTGGGCCTCCATCTGGAGGGCCCCCGCACCGAAGGAGACCGGCCGTGAGCACCGCCGTCGCGACCTCGATCCATGACCGCCGCCCGCCGCAGCCGCAGCCGGGGGGACGCCTCGGCGCGGCCCAGGCCGTGGCCACCGTGGTGGGCATGGAACTGCGTCAGCGGCTGCGCTCGCGCGGCTGGTACGTGCTGTTGGGCGTCTTCTTCGTGGTGGTGGGGGCGGTGACCCTCGGCGCCCTCGGGCTGCGCGGCCTGGGCGTGGCGGAGATGGAGGCGTCCGGCCTGGAGCCGGAGCTGGCGGAGCAGCAGATGCGCGCCCTGGGGCGGACGCTCTTCGACGGCGTCCTGCTCTTCGTCCTCACCCTCTCGCTGCTGGTCTCGCCCGCCCTGGCGGCCAACGCGATCTCGGGCGACCGTGCCGGCGGCACGTTGGCCATCACCCAGGTCACGCTGCTGCGGACCGGGCACCTGATGGCGGGCAAGTGGCTGGCCGCGTGGATCGCCTCCGCCGCGTTCCTCGCGGCCGCGCTGCCGTGGCTCGCGGTCGCGGCCGTGGTGGGGCGCGTGTCCCCGTGGGCCGTGCTGGTGGGGCTCGTGATGATCCTCGTGGAGTTCGGCATGATCGCGGGGATCGGCGTGGCCGTCTCGGCGATCGCCGGGCGCACGCTGTTCGCCGTCGTGGTGACGTACCTGATCGTGGCGGCGCTGACGATCGGCACCCTGGTGGCCTTCGGGCTGTCCCTGCAGTTCCTGCAGACCGAGGTGCGGGCCAACGACGCCGAGTACGGCTCCATGACGGCGGAGCCGTTCACCGAGGCGGAGCTCGAGAAGATGACCCCGGAGGAGGCGGAGCAGGCCTGGGCCGAGTGGGAGGCGGCGCACCCGGAGCTGTACGACGGGATCGCCGACCGGTGCGTCGGCCCGGTGACCACCCGGACGATCCCCGACCCGCGGCGCAGCGGATGGCTGCTCGCGGCGAACCCGTACGCCGTGCTCGCGGATGCCTCCCCCTGGGAGGGTGGGCTCGTCGAGGACGGGACCCGGGCGGAGCCCGGGCCGCTCAACCTGCTGTCCGTGGGGCTGCGCTGGACCCAGCGAGACCCCGTCCGGGACGTCGAGTGCCTCGACGGCGAGCTGCGCGGTCTCGACAGCACCGGCGTGCCGGATCGGCAGGGCACCTGGCCGGTGTGGCCGCTCGGTCTGGCGATGCAGGGTGTGCTGGTGGCCGGGCTGGGCTGGTGGGGCCACCGTCGCCTGGACACCCCGGCCGGGCGGCTGCCCGCCGGCACGCGCGTGGCCTGAGCCGGGCCGGCGTCGGGCGGGGCCTGCTCGACGCCGGCCGGTGTCAGCCGCTGATCAGACGACGTCCCTCGAAGGCGCGGCCGAGGGTGACCTCGTCCGCGTACTCGAGGTCCCCGCCGACGGGCAGACCGGAGGCCAGGCGCGTGACGCGGATGCCCGTGGCGCCGAGGAGCCGGCCGAGGTAGGTGGCCGTGGCCTCGCCCTCGAGGTTGGGATCCGTGGCGAGGATGACCTCCTGCACGGCCTCGTCCTGCAGCCGGGTGAGCAGCTCGCGGACGTGCAGCTGCTCGGGGCCGATGCCGGCGATCGGATTGATGGCGCCGCCGAGCACGTGGTAGCGGCCCTGGAAGGCGCGGGTGCGCTCCATGGCCATGACGTCCTGCGACTCCTCGACCACGCAGATCTGGGAGCGGTCCCGGCGCTCATCCCGGCAGAGCGAGCACACCTCGTCCTCGGACACGTTGAAGCAGACCGAGCACAGCCGCACCCTGTCCTTGACCGTGCGGATGGCGTCCGCCAGCCGCAGCATGTCCTCCCGGTCCGCCTCCAGCATGTGGAAGGCGATGCGCTGGGCGGACTTCGGCCCGATGCCCGGCAGGCGGCCGAGCTCGTCGATCAGGTCCTGCACCGCGCCCTGGTACATCCGTCTCCCTCGTCCGATGGTGCGTCTCGTGGTCCGTGCGCCCCGACGCGGCGCCGTGGTCCGGCGCCGCGTCCATCATGCCCGCGGCCCCGGACGGCGTACGGGCGCGTTCGCCTCAGGCGTCGTTGGGGCGTTCCTCGAGCAGACGGCCGCCGAGCACCCGTTCGACGACGGCTCGGCCCACGAGGCCCGAGTCCTCGAGCGGGACGTCGTCGTCGCTGGCGACCTCGTCCTCCCACCCCACCCCGGACGTCGCCGGGGCGGCGGGGCCGGTGTCGGCGGGCCGGGCCGGGCCGCGACCCTGGGCGGCCTCGCGGGCGGCGCGGATGGCCGCGGCCCGCGCGTCCAACGAGGGCGGCGCCGAGGCTCCCCCGGCAGGCTCGACGTCGGCGGGGCGCGCCCCGAGCGAGGCCGCGCTCGGCCGACCCCCGGCGGGGGAGCCCGGCGTGGCGTCCGGGCCGGGGCCGCCGGGAGCGCCGGGGCCGCCGCCCGTCCCGCTGCCGCCGCCCGAGCCCGCGTTCACCGGAGGCTCGAGGGGCCCTCCGGCCCGGAGCCGCTCCATGAGCCGCGGGTACATGCTCGCCGGGTGGCCCGAGCCCGGGAAGTCCGAACCGGTCGGGCCGGCAGCCGCACGCGGCGTGGCGTCCGCGTCGTCGGCGGGCACGCCCGGATCGGGGGTCTCGTCGGCCGTGGGCGCGCCCGTTGGGCGCCGCTGCTCGTCCGAGGACGGGCCGGCGCCCGAGGCGGCCGGGTGGAGATCGCGTCGCTCCGTGGCCGCCGCGTCGTCATCCGGGGCGGGTGACGGCGTGGCAGGCCGGGCGGAGTCACCGTCCGCGGCTCCGCCCGCGCCGTCGTCGAAGCCGGCGGGACGGGTCGCGCCGAAGCGCTTCGCGAACTCCGCGCGCAGCTCCGCCTCCGGACGGGCGAACACGGGGATCGAGTGCTCCTCCTCGCGGACCAGCGGCCCCGGGTCGTAGGCCCGACGGACCTCCTCGGCGCTCGGCTCGCTCTCGTCGGGGGCCGGGGCGTCGGGCCGGACCGGGGAGTCCTGGCCGGCGTCCGGCGCGGCGCCGCCGGGGGCCGGGGCGGCCTGCGGCGGCGCCCCCCAGTCCTCGACCGACGGCACGGGGCCGTCCCAGCCGGCGGCGCCGACGGGCCGCTCCTCGGCGTCGCGGGCCGGCGGGGTCCAGCCCTCGGGGCCGGCCGAGTCGTCCTGCTCCGCGTCCGGGTCGAACGCGGGCAGCGAGTCCCACGGGTCCTCCTCGGGCGGGCGAGGTCGTCGGTGGCGCGGAACTCCTGGGTGGCCACCGTGGCGCCCTCATGGAGGAACACGGCGCGGTCGGACATCTCCTCGAGCCCGGCGAGCACGTGGGAGGAGACGAGC
>NZ_JABFBA010000064.1:0-459 GCF_017168445.1 Micrococcus sp. KRD026
GCTAATGATGTTAGTACAGCGACATTCGTACCAACTTGCAATTTGAGTTTTGTACAGAATAAAATCGTGAACGTTGCACTCAATGCATATGTAAAAGGTGATTGATCGCCGAATAAATATGTAAATAATACTGCAAAGCCTGCACCAATTACCGTAGCAGGTAATCTACGATAACCTTTAATAAGTGATGCCTTGGCAGTTGGTTCAATTGTGACTACAGCTGTTAAAATGGCATAGATGGGTGTTAAATCTAGTGCCATACAAAAGACAGCTGTTAAAAAAATGGCAATACCAGTTTTAATTGTTCTGGCACCAATTAAATGTTTATACCATTGATCGTTCATTTTTTAACCTCTAATCATCGTAAAATCTTAGCGAGCGCTTTATAATAATAGTATCGTACATTGGAAAAGTTCATGTATGTAAAATATTTGAAATAATCATACTTAAGCATTACTT
>NZ_JABFBA010000065.1:0-408 GCF_017168445.1 Micrococcus sp. KRD026
GCATTGAAAGATGACGGTTTATATTTAAATGATGAAGCATATCATTCAGTGAAACGGAACACAAATGCATACTATAGATATGATCGAGATAGTATCACAAGATAGTTTATACGCTTGATATGAAGTTTGTAGTGGATAAGGGCTTTTATTGAATGAAAGGATTCGATTTCGAACTTTAGCGTGACGCTTGAGTGTATTAATGTTGGGAATGCTATACGAAACGCTAGTCACCTTTGTAAAATATACAACACCTCACAAATTCGTTTTTGATGTACATCACAATAGTTAGTCTAATATCTAGCGTGATGTGGTTTGGTACAGTTGAACGAGTTATGTGAGGTGTTTTTATAATATAGGATTTTAATAGATGATTTGGATGTTTCTATAATTACAGCATAAGTATTAATG
>NZ_JABFBA010000007.1:0-9950 GCF_017168445.1 Micrococcus sp. KRD026
CCCGCCAGAGGAGCACCCCATGACCACCGCCCCCGCCACCGCCGGCCGCGAGCGCCGGACGAGCGACGTCGTCGTGATCGGCGCCGGCCCGGCCGGCCTCATGGCCGCCCGCACCGCGAAGGCCCAGGGCCTGTCCGTCACCGTCCTGGAGGCTCGCCGGCGCGTCGGCGGCCGCACCTGGAACGGCCTGGTCGAGGGCGCCGACGGCAAGGACCACTTCATCGAGATCGGCGGCCAGTGGATCTCCCCGGACCAGACCCGCCTCATCTCCCTGGTGGAGGAGCTCGGCCTGCCGACGTTCTCCCGCTTCCGCGACGGTCGCAACGTCTACGTGGACCCGCGCGGAGAACGCCACGTCTACGACGGCCTCGACTTCCCGGTGGCCGAGAAGACGGACCGGGAGATGGATCGCCTGATCGCCAAGATCGACGAACTGACCGCCGAGATCGACGCCGCCGCCCCGTGGGAGCACCCGCGGGCCGCCGAGCTGGACAAGATCTCCTTCCGCCACTGGCTGGAGCAGCAGTCCGACGACCCGGAGGCCATCGACAACGTCTCCATCTACATCGCCTCCGGCATGCTGACCAAGCCCTCCCACACCTTCTCCATGCTCCAGGCGCTGCTCATGTCCGCCTCGGCCGGGTCGTTCCGCAACCTGGTGGACGAGGACTTCATCCTGGACAAGCGCGTCGAGGGCGGCATGCAGTCCGTGTCCCTGGCCATGGCCGCCGAGCTGGGCGGCGACGTCGTCCTCGGCCAGCCGGTGCGCACCCTGCGCTGGGCCGAGCCGGACCCGACCACCGCGGACGAGAAGAACGGGGTGGCCGCGGACGTGCGCAACGGCGTGGCGCACGACGGCGCCGCCGGCGACGTCGTGGCGCTCACTGACGACTACGAGGTGCACGCCCGCTACGCGGTCCTGGCCGTCCCGCCGAACCTCTACAGCCGCATCTCCTTCGAGCCGCCGATGCCGCGCGAGCAGCAGATCGCGCACCAGCACATCTCCATGGGCCTGGTCATCAAGGTGCACGCCGTGTACGAGACCCCGTTCTGGCGCGAGGAGGGCCTGTCCGGCACGTGCTTCGGTGGGGGCCATCTCGTCCAGGAGATCTATGACAACACCAACCGCGGCGAGAACCTGGCCGGTGGCGCCCCGGGCAAGGAGGACCCGCACGGCACCCTCGTCGGCTTCGTGTCCGACGTGTACGCGGAGCAGATGTGGGCCCTGCCGGAGGAGGAGCGCAAGGCCGCGATCCTCGGCGCCATGGCCGAGTACCTCGGCCCCCGGACCCTCGAGCCGATCGCGTTCTTCCTCTCGGACATGGCCGCCGAGGAGTGGACCCGAGGCGCCTACGCCACCAGCTACGACCTCGGCGGGCTCTCCCGCTGGGGCCACCTCCAGAACCGCCCGACCGGTCCCATCCACTACGCGTGCTCGGACATCGCAGCCGAGGGCTACCAGCACGTGGACGGCGCGATCCGCATGGGCGAGGCCGCCGCCCTGGCCATCGCCGAGCGGGAAGCCACCGACGCGGGGCAGCCCACCGGCTGACCGGCCCGACGGACAAGGACATCCTCATGAGCGCATCCACCCCACGACGCCGCGTCGTCGACAATGAGGGACACGAGCACGTGTACCCGACCACCTCCGCCATCGAGCAGGTCAACCTGCTCAACCCGGGCGGGGTGAGCAACAAGGGGCTCCAGGCCGGCAAGGTCGGCCTGCTCGGGGCGGTGGTGATCGGCGTCTCCGTCGTCGCCCCCGCCTACACGTTGACCTCGGGCCTCGGGCCGACCATCAGCACCGTCGGCACCCACGTGCCCGCGATCCTGCTGCTCGGCTTCATCCCGATGCTCCTGGTGGCCCTCGGCTACCGGGCGCTGAACACGCGGGTGCCGGACTCCGGCACGTCGTTCACCTGGGCCACGCACGCCTTCGGGCCGTATGTCGGGTGGATGGGCGGCTGGGGGCTCATCGCCGCCTCCGTGATCGTGCTGTCCAACCTGGCGGCCGTCGCCGTCGACTTCACGTTCCTGCTGCTCGCCCAGATCACCGGGAGCCAGGCCATCGCGGACCTGGCCGGCAACCTGTGGGTCAACATCCCCCTGACCCTGGTGTACCTGGCCCTGGCCGGATGGATCTCGCACCGCGGCATGGAGACCACCAAGCACCTGCAGTACATCCTGGTGGCCTTCCAGATCCTGGCCCTCGGTGCGTTCGCGGTCGCCGCCCTGACGCAGTCCTCCCGTGGCGCGGGCTTCGACCCCACCCCGGTGCAGCTGGACTGGTTCAACCCGTTCACCGCGGGCGACTTCAGTGTGGTCGCGGCCGGCGTCTCCCTGTCCATCTTCCTGTTCTGGGGCTGGGACGTGACCCTCACGATGAACGAGGAGACCAAGGACCCCGAGCGCACCCCCGGCCGGGCCGCCGCCGTCACCGTGTTCGTCATCATCGCCGTCTACATCCTGTCCGCCCTGGCCGTGATCTCCTGGGCGGGCATCGGCTCCGAGGGCCTGGGCGCGGGCAACCCGGACAACCAGGAGTCGATCTTCGCGGTCCTCGCCGGCCCGATCCTGGGCCCCTTCGCCGTGATCATGTCCAGCGCGATCCTCGTCAGCTCCCTGGCCTCCCTGCAGTCCACCATGGTCTCCCCGGCCCGCACCCTGCTGGCGATGGGCTTCTACCGGGCTGTGCCCGCGCGCTTCGCCGAGCTGAGCCCCCGGTTCAACAGCCCGGCCTTCGCGACCTGGGTGTGCGCGGGCTTCGCCGGCCTCTTCTACGTCGTCACGCGGCTGCTCTCCGAGAACGCCCTGTGGGACACCATCACCGCTCTGGGCCTGATGATCTGCTTCTACTACGGCATCACCGCCCTGGCCTGCGTCTGGTACTTCCGCCGCGAGTGGTTCACCTCGGTGGGCAACGCCCTCACCACCTTCCTGTTCCCGCTGATCGGCGGCCTCGTGCTGCTGGTGATGTTCTGCGTGACCGCGATGGACTCCACCGACCCCGACTACGGCTCCGGCTCCTCCGTGTTCGGTGTCGGCACCGTGTTCATCCTGGGCATGGGCGTGCTGGCCATCGGCGTGGTACTGATGATGTGGACGCGGCTGCGCCACCCGGCCTACTTCCGTGGCGAGACCCTGCCGCAGACGGACTCGACCCGACCCATCCCGATCATCCGTCCGGACGACGACGGCACTGCCGTGGTCCGGGACCCCAACGAGAGGACCCACTCATGAGCACCCCCACCGGCTATCGCGTGCAGGACCCCAGCACCGGCCAGGTCGTGGAGACCTTCCCCGCCCTCGCCGACGGTGAGGTCGACCAGGTGCTGGCCGCCGCCGAGACCGCCCAGCGCGCATGGGCCGCCCGCCCCATCGAGGAACGCGCCACCATCGTGCAGAAGGTCGCGGACCTCTTCGAGGAGCGCAAAGACGAGCTCGCGCAGATCATCGCCACCGAGATGGGCAAGCGCGTGACCGAGGGCGTCGAGGAGGCGGAGTTCAGCTCGGCCATCTTCGGCTACTTCGCGGACAAGGGCCCCACCCTCGCCGCGGACCGCCCCATCGAGACCTACGGGGGCGGCCGCGCCATGATCCGCCACCTGCCCCTGGGTGTGCTGCTGGGCGTCATGCCGTGGAACTTCCCGTACTACCAGATCGCCCGTTTCGCCGCGCCGAACCTCATGCTCGGCAACGCGATCGTGCTCAAGCACGCCGAGATCTGCCCGCGCTCGGCCCTGGCCGTGCAGCAGATCATGGACGACGCCGGCGTGCCGGCCGGCGTGTACACCAACGTGTTCGCCACGCACGACCAGATCGCCGAGTTCATCGCCGACCCGCGCGTGGCCGGCGTCTCCCTGACCGGCTCCGAGCGGGCCGGCTCCGTGATCGGCGCGCTCGCGGGCCAGCACCTCAAGAAGGCCGTCCTCGAGCTCGGCGGGTCGGACCCGTACATCGTGCTCGACGCCGAGGATCCGGCCGAGGCCGCCCGCACCGCGTGGGCGACCCGCATGTACAACATGGGCCAGGCCTGCAACTCCAACAAGCGCATGATCGTCTCGGCGGACATCCATGACGCCTTCGTGGCCGAGCTGGTGTCCCTGGCCGAGGCCATGAAGCCCGGGGAGGCCGCCGACGAGGACCCGACGGTGTTCACCCCGCTGTCCTCGCGCGGTGCCGCCGAGGGCCTGGCCGAGCAGGTGGAGCGGGCCCGTCAGCAGGGCGCGACCGTCCACGTCGGCGGGACCGTCACGGACGAGGCGGGCGCCCGCTTCGCCCCGGCCGTGATCACGGGCGTCACCTCCGAGATGGACGCCTACCGCGAGGAGCTCTTCGGCCCCGTCGCCGTCGTCTACAAGGTGGAGTCCGCGGACGAGGCGCTCGCCCTCGCCAACGACTCCCAGTACGGCCTGGGCGGCGCCGTGTTCTCCCAGGACGAGGCCCAGGCCGAGCGGGTCGCCCGGCAGCTCGAGGTCGGCATGGCCAACGTCAACACGCCGGCGGGCGAGGGGGCCGAGATCCCGTTCGGCGGCGTCAAGCGCTCTGGCTTCGGCCGCGAGCTCGGCCCGCTCGGCATGGACGAGTTCGTCAACAAGCAGACGTACTTCGTCCAGGACTGACACCCCCACGACGACGACGGGCCCGCCTCCGGTGACTGGAGGCGGGCCCGTCCGCGTCCCGCCGGCGTGGCGGGAGCGATGAGTCAGTGACGCGCATGTCGCACAGCGGGTTCTAGGCTGGCGCGCCCTTGTCCCTTCAACCGGGGCGTGGCCATCATGGACCGGATCCCCGTCGAGAACTGCAGAATCGAGATGCCTGATGTACCCCACCCCGATGACCTTCGACGTGGCGCGCGCCGGCCGCGCTCTCGCCCAGGTCAGTGTCCGCACCCTGGCCACCGCGGCCGGCCTCGAGAAGGAGCAGCTGCGCCGCTTCGAGAAGGGGCTGGCCGACCTGCGGGTGGACGAGCGTCTGCGTCTGGAGAAGGCCCTGCGGAAGTACGGCGTCGGGCTGGTCCCGGAGGACGAGTTCGGCGGCACGGGGGTCCGCCGGATCTTCACCGCCGAGAAGTCCCGGCGCCTCGAGGCCCTGGAGAACGAAGGCGGCCCCGCGTACGAGGACGACATCTGAGTCCTCTGCCGACAGGCGGACGGCCCCGCATCCCGGGCAGGGATGCGGGGCCGTCGTCGTCGGTCCGCCGGTGGCGGGCGCTCAGGCGGACTGCAGCGCCTTCGTGACCTCGCTCAGGCCCTCCTTGAGGAGGTCCTCACCGATGGTCAGCGGCGGCAGGAAGCGGACGACGTTGCCGTAGGTGCCGCACGTGAGCAGGATGACGCCGGTGGCGCGCACGGCCGCGGCCACGGTGGCGGTCAGCGTCGCGTCCGGCTCGCCGGTGGCGGGGTCCACGAACTCGATCGCCATCATCGCGCCGCGGCCGCGGACCTCGGCGATGCGGTCGTCGGCGTTCTGCTCGAAGTGCTCGCGGATGACCTGCTCGATCCGGCGGGCCTTCTCCAGGAGACCGTCCTCCTCGACGGCCTCGAACACGGCGAGCGCCGCCGCCGTGGCGACGGGGTTGCCGCCGTAGGTGCCCCCGAGGCCGCCCGGGTGCACGGAGTCCATCACCTCGGCGCGGCCGGTGACGCCGGAGAGCGGCATGCCGCCGGCGATGCCCTTGGCGGTCGCCATCAGGTCCGGCTCGATGCCCTCGGTCTCGGAGGCGAACCAGGCGCCGGTGCGGGCGATGCCGGACTGGACCTCGTCCGCGATGAACAGGACGTCGTTGGCCTTGCACCACTCGACCACGGCCGGCAGGAAGCCCTCGGCCGGGACGATGAAGCCGCCCTCGCCCTGGATCGGCTCCATGATCACGGCGGCCAGGTTGTCGGCACCGATCTGCTTCTCCAGCGCGGAGATGGCACGCTGCGCGGCCTCGGCGCCGGACAGGCCGTCCCGCAGCGGGTAGGAGCCGGGCACGCGGTAGATCTCGGGGGCGAACGGTCCGAAGCTGTGCTTGTAGGGCATGGACTTGGCGGTCAACGCCATCGTCAGGGTGGTGCGGCCGTGGTAGGCGTGGTCGAACGCGGCCACGGCCTGCTTGCCGGTGTAGGCGCGGGCCACCTTGACGGCGTTCTCCACGGCCTCGGCGCCGGAGTTGAACAGGGCGGTGCGGGTCTCGCCGGGGATCGGGCTGGTGCGGTCCAGCTGCTCGGCCACGGCCACGTAGCCCTCGTAGGGCGTGATCATGAACGAGGTGTGGGTGAACTGCGCGACCTGCTCCTGGACGGCGGCCACGACGCGCGGGTGGGAGGCGCCCACGGAGGTGACGGCGATGCCGGAGGCCAGGTCGATCAGGCGGTTGCCGTCCACGTCCTCGAGGATGCCGCCCGCGGCGCGGGCCGCGTACACCGGCATGGTGGTGGCCACGCCGGCCGGGACGGCGCGCTTCTGGCGCTCGGCGAGCTCACGGGAGCGAGGGCCGGGCAGCTCGGTGGCCAGGTGGCGGGTCTGCTCGAGGTCGGGGGTGGCGGTCATGGGGATGCCTCCTGGGGACGGCTCACGGGAGCGGGGACGACGGGTGGGCACGACGACGACGCGTCGGGCCGCGTCCTCCCATGGTGGGGCGTTGAGTGCATGCCGTCCAGTGATGATCTTGCATGGTGGCTATGCTCATTCGGCATGGAGGAGAAACTGCTCAGGGCCTTCGTCACGGTGGCAGAGGTCGGCACGGTCTCGGGGGCCGCGATCCGCCTGGATCTCGTACAGTCCGCGCTCAGTCGGCAGCTGCAGCGGCTTCAGCGTGAGCTGCGCCTGCCCCTGTTCGCCCGGGTCGCCGGTCGGCTCGAGCTGACGACGGCCGGCGAGGCGTTCCTCCCGGTGGCGCGCGAGGTCCTCGTCGCCCATCGACGGGCGGAGCAGGCGGCCCGCGCGCTCGCCTCCGGTCGGCTCACGGACGTGGCCGTGGCCGCGCCGGGCACCACCCTCATCGACGTCGTGCTGCCGTTCGTGGCCACCTTCGGGGAGGAGGACCCGCGCCCGCGCGTCGCGGAGACCCAGCTGGACGACTCGCTGCTCGACGCCGTCGCGCGGCACGACCTCGTGGTGATGCCGACGGTGCCGCCGCCCTCCGCCGCGTCGCTGCCGCTGATGGACCTGCCGGTCTGGGCGTACGTCGCCCCGGGTCACCCTTGGGCGGGCCGGACGCGGGTGTCCCTCGACGACCTCGTGGCCCAGCCCGTCGTCGCGCCCGCCCGCACCTTCATGGCGCGACGCGTCCTCGACGGCGCCGTGGCCGTGGCGGGCCTCACGCCGCCGGCCCTCACCGAGGCGAACTCCGGGCGGGTGGCCCAGGCCCTGGTCGCGGCGGGGGCGGGCGTCGCCGTCGTCACCGAGGACCCGGCCTTCGGGTTGACGCCGGTGCGGGTCATCGCGCAGGGGCGGACGCTCACGGTGCGACTGCACGCGGCGTGGCGGGGGGATCACTTCGCCGCCGAGACGCTGGAGGCGATCGCCCGTCGGCTGCAGGCCTTCGTCCGGGACCGCTATGCCGAGCCCGGAGACGACGCGCCGGGCCGAGGCCGGAGCGCGTGAGACCATGCCGTCGTCGGACGCGGCCCCGGGCGGGCCGGGTCGATGCACACGAGGGGAGAACCCGGATGAACACCACCGTCCGACGCGCCCTGTGGGTGGTCCTGTTGCTGCTGTGCCTGAGCCTCGTGTTCCTCGCGCTGCGCGGGGTGCTGGCGGTCGGCGCCGTGCCGATCAGCGCTGCCCCCACCCTCAGCGCCACGGCGTCCGTGAGCCCGTCCTCTGCGGCAACCACGCGGGAGGCGGCGGTTCCCATCGAGACCCAGGAACCCGCCGGCGCACCCACGCCGTCCGAGGAGCCGACCCCCACCGAGGCGCCGCGGCCGCCCACCTCTCCGGCCCCGCCGCCCCGTGGGACGAGATCACGGCGACACCCGTGCACGTGGACGTCCACCAGGACGGCGAGCAGATCGTCGGAGCGGGGATCGACCTCACGCAGTTGGACGAGGGCGGCGACCTGGACCCGGAGCCGCAGACGGTCGGCTGGTACGGTCCGCCGCAGTGGGGCACCACGCCGGGGGAGCGCTCCCCGTACGCGGGGGTCCTGGCCGGGCACGTCGTCTACTACGGCGTGCGGGACGTGTTCTGGAACCTGGGCGACGTGCGGGCGGGCGCCGTCGTCGTGGTGACGTACGACGACGGCACGCAGGCCGCCTTCGAGGCGGACGCGGACGCGGTCTCGGTGGAGAAGGAGGCGCTCACCCAGGATCCGGCGCACCGCTGGGCCTGGGAGCCCGGGGGCGACGACGCGAAGGTCACGCTGATCACGTGCGACCTCGTGCCGGGCACCGGGATGGCCGGGAACGCCTTCAACAACTGGGTGGTGCAGGCCACCCGCGTCGCCTGAGGCCGCGGCGACCCCGGGGCAGGGAGGCCGGAGGGGTACCCTGGGGAGGCCGGGGCGGCCGACCGCGTCGGACCGCCATTGACCCCGTGACCGGGTGACGACCGCCGAGAGGACCTGCGCCCATGAGCCGAGCCGACATCGCCCCCGCCCGCGTGCGCCCCCGCCGCTGGAGCGTGGCCGTCGGAGGGGCGCTCCTGAGCATCACCCTGGCCACCGGCGGCTGCAGCGTCGCCGAGGAGCCCGGACAGACCGGTGGCACGGAGGCGGGGAACACCTACCTGGAGGGCGTGCTGGCCAGCCCCAGCCAGACGTCCGCCGACCCGCTCGCGGCGGACATCCAGTTCGCGGGTCTGCTGCTGCGCAACCACCGCGACGCGATCCAGCAGTCCGATGAGGTGCTGGGCAAGGACGGCGTGGACCAGGAGATCCGGGCCACCGCCGAACGGATGAAGTCCGAGCACGAGGAGCGGGCGCGCCGGCTCGAGTCGATGCTCGAGGGCTGGGGCGTCCCCTCGGATGACGTGCGCGGTGCGGGTGCCGAGTCGACCCCGTCTGCGCAGCCCGAGTCCACGGAGGACGCGGAGCCGACCCAGATCGTGGGCGACGAGTTGCGCGCCGGACTCCTGTCCGACCGGGAGAAGAACGTGCTGGCCGCCGCCGAGCCGGAGGAGGCAGGACGGATCTACCTGCTCCAGATGCGCCGCCTCTATCAGGGCGCGCTGACGATCTCCGCCACGGAGGCGGAGGACGGCTCGGACGACGCGGCGAAGGAGCTGGCCTCCAGCGTGGTCGAGGGCCATCGCAAGGAGCTGGAGAGTTTGGCCGCGACGCTCGGGGAGATGGGCGTGATCGGGTCGAGCGGGGCGCGCACGGCGGAACCGTCCGGGTTCACCGGCCCCATCAAGATCGAGGGCACCGGCGCCGACGGCGGCTCCGTCCCCTCGGACTTCGTCCCGGAGCCGGTGCAGCGGGTGCGCAGCTTCCGCGCCACCCAGAAGCCGGTGCTGCCGTCGTCGAGCTCGCCCAGTTCCTCCAGCGCGTCGGGCTCCGCCAGCGCGTCCGGCCGGGACGCCGAGGACCAGCGGGGGCGGGACGCCGCATCGGCGAGCCCGTCGCCCAGCCCGGCCGACACGGCGCAGGCCACCCCGCGCCCCTCCTCCGGGGCAAGCCCCTCGCCCAGCGCATCCCGCTGACGCGCGGCGCCGGCCGGCCCGATCCGCATCGCGCGTCGCCGTGACCGAGTCGATAGCGCTTCGTCACCGGATGGTGACCCGCCTCACGTCCGCGCGGCGTAGATTCGTGCCGACGCGGCGAGTGCGACATCCGGTCGACCTCGGGCGTCCGGGCCGGGGAACCCTTCGGCCCGTCGCAGCACCGCACCCCTGGAGGAGCACGATGCGCACCGCCCGACCAACCCGCCTCGCCGCCGCCCTGGGCGGCGGCCGGCAGCCCGCCCGCGAAGTCCCGGAAGACCTGGTGCACCGCCTCCTCGGTCCCGTAGTGGTCCAGGTGG
>NZ_JABFBA010000007.1:10050-22085 GCF_017168445.1 Micrococcus sp. KRD026
GTGCGGGGTGGGCCGTGCTGTGCCCCGCGGGGAATCACCCACCGCACGGCCCACCCCGCACCGTTCCGCACCCGCCGTGCCCACCCGCGCCGGCGACGTCGCACCGTCCTCCAAGGAGAACCCCATGACGACCCCCTCGAACATCTCCCGCCGCTCCTTCGCCGGCCTGTCCCTGGCCGCCGTCGGCGCGTTCGCCCTGACCGCCTGCAACTCGCAGGCCGAGGAGAAGAGCGACGACGGCGCCCAGACCGTGCGCATCGGCGTCGTGTCCGAGAACGAGTCGCACCGCGCCCTGGTGAAGCTCGCGAAGGAGAAGCACGGCATCGACGTCGAGATCCGCAACTTCACCGAGTACACGCAGCCGAACCCGGCGCTGGACAACGGCGACATCGACATGAACTGGTTCCAGCACATCGCCTACTTGGCCGACTACAACCAGGCCTCCGGCAAGGACCTGACGATGATCGGGACCACCGAGATCATCCCGCTGCCCCTGTACTCCAAGAAGTACACGGACGTCTCCGAGTTCAAGAAGGGCGACACCGTCGCCATCCCGAACGACACCGTGAATCAGGCCCGTGCCATCAATGTGCTCGTCGCCGCCGGCCTGTTGAAGCTGTCCAATGAGACCATCCGCCCGGAGGTCCGCGACATCGACGAGGCCGCCTCCACCGTGA
This sequence comes from Micrococcus sp. KRD026, assembly GCF_017168445.1. NCBI lineage: Bacteria > Bacillati > Actinomycetota > Actinomycetes > Micrococcales > Micrococcaceae > Micrococcus > Micrococcus sp. KRD026. Next base: position 10,728 of record NZ_JABFBA010000007.1, read on the forward strand.
CGGTGCAGCCCGTGGCCGCGCAGCAGACCGTGAACGCGCTCGAGTCCGTGCAGGGCGCGGTCATCAACAACACCTTCTCGGCGGACGCCGGCATCGACACGAACACCGCCCTGTTCAAGGACGACCCCGAGGACGACTCCGCCAAGCCGTACGTCAACGGCTTCGCCGTGCGTCGCGAGGACCGCGACAACGAGACCTACAAGAAGATCGCGGCCCTGTACCACGAGCAGCCCGTGCTGGATGAGTCCGCGAAGCTCTCCTCCGGCACGAGCGTGCCGGTGCAGCTCGACACCGCCCAGATCGACGAGACCCTGAAGCAGTACCAGGACGCGATCGCGAAGCAGGGCGCCTGATCCATGGCAGGTTCCCATACGTCCGACCGTGACGCGGTCACCCCGGGGCGCCCCTCCGCGGGCGCCCCGGGGGAGCCGGTCATCGTCTTCGACCACGTCAGCCGCGTCTACGCCGCCAAGAAGGGTGCCGGTGTGAAGGCCGTGGACGACGTCTCGCTCGCCGTGAACCGCGGCGAGGTCTTCGGCGTCATCGGCTTCTCCGGCGCCGGCAAGTCCACCCTGATCCGCATGATCAACGGGCTGGAGAAGCCGACGTCGGGCACCGTCACGGTGCTGGGCCAGCAGGTCTCCCATCTCTCCGAAGCGAAGCTGCGTCCGCTGCGCACCCGCATCGGCATGGTGTTCCAGCAGTTCAACCTGCTGACCTCCCGCACGGTGGCCGGGAACATCGAGTTCGCTCTGGACACGGCCGGCTGGCCGCGGTCCAAACGCCGCGCTCGCGTGGCGGAGCTGCTCGAGTTCGTCGGCCTGGCGGACAAGGCCAAGCACTACCCGGAGCAGCTCTCGGGCGGCCAGAAGCAGCGCGTCGGCATCGCCCGCGCCCTGGCCGCCGAGCCGGAGATCCTGCTCGCAGACGAGGCCACCAGCGCCCTGGATCCCTCGACGACGCACGAGGTGCTCTCCGTGCTGCGCCGCGTCAACGAGGAGCTCGGGGTCACGATCGTGGCCATCACCCACGAGATGGAGGTCATCCGCTCGATCGCCGACCGCGTCGCCGTGATGGACAGCGGCCGCGTGGTGGAGTCCGGCAAGGTCTACGACCTCTTCTCTCGGCCCGCCCACTCCGCCGACGCCGCGTCCTTCGTGGCCACGGCGCTCAAGGACCGGCCGAATGCCGAGGAGGTGGCCCGCATCCGGGCGCGCACCGAGGGTCGGCTGATCATGGTCTCGCTCAAGGACTCCGCCGCGGTCTCGGCGGTGCTCGGCACCGCATCGACGCGCGGCGTGGGCTTCGAGATCGTCCACGGCGGCATGTCCGCCACCAAGGACTCCGCGTACGGCCTGCTCACCGTGGCGCTCACGGGCGAGGCCGCCGCGGTGGACGCGTTTGTCGCGGACCTGGCCGGCGCCGGAGACGTGCAGGAGGTGCACCAGTGATCGACCGATTCCAGAACCTCGACTGGGGGTACTACGGCCCCGAGCTGATGACCGCCGTGGGGGACACCCTCTACATGGTCGGCTGGTCCTTCATCCTCGGCGGCATCCTCGGCCTGCTGGTCGGGCTCGTCCTCTACACCACGCGCCCGGGCGGCATCTTCGCCAACCGTGCCGTCTACCTGGTCACGAACTTCATCGTGAACCTCATCCGGCCCATCCCGTTCGTCATCCTCATCGCCGCCCTGCAGCCGCTGACCATCGCGGTGCTCGGCACCGGCATCGGCAACACCGCCGTGGTGTTCTGCATGATCTGGGCGTCCACGTTCGGCATCGCCCGCATCGTGGAGCAGAACCTCGTCTCGCTGGACCCCGGCGTGATCGAGGCCGCCCGCGCGATGGGCGCCTCCCGCATGCGGATCGTGCGCGCCGTGGTGCTGCCCGAGGCCCTCGGCCCGCTGATCCTCGGCTTCACGTTCGTGATCATCTCGCTCGTGGACATGTCCGCGATGGCGGGCATCATCGGCGGCGGCGGCGTCGGCAACTTCGCCATCGTGGAGGGCTACAACCGGTTCCGTCCGGAGGTCACCTGGCTGGCCGTGATCGTGGTGATCGTGTTCGTCCAGGCGCTGCAGCTGATCGGCAACGGCATCGCCCGCAAGGTCATGCGCCGCTGAACCCCGGCTCGGTCCGCACGACGACGGCCGGTGACATCCCGCGGGGACGTCACCGGCCGTCGTCGTCGTTCTGGCAGACTTCGGCCCATGACCGACATCACCTCCACCCCCGCGGCCTCCGTCGCCGACGATCCCCTGGCCTTCTACGTGCGCCTCGGCGAGCCCACCGTGGACGCCGACGGCGTCCGCACCTCCCGCGTGCGCTCCACCGTGCACGCCCAGGGCGCATGGCGGGAAGAGGAGATGCACATGGCCGCCGTCTCGGGCCTGCTGCTGCACGAGGTGGCCGCGCACGAGACCACTCCCGGGCTGCGGGTGGGACGGCTCTCCTACGACATCCTGGGCACGCTCTGGTCGGGCGAGCTCGAGGTGGTCACGCGCACCCTGCGTCCGGGCCGGACCATCGAGCTCGTCGAGTCCGTGCTCCACGCCCGGGGCCGCACCGTGCTGACCCTGCGGGCCTGGCTGCTGTCCACCTCGGACACCTCCGCCGTCGCCCAGCTGCCGGACGAGCCCCTCCCGCCGCGCTCGCAGGCGCAGGCGCACAACGCGCTCCACGGATGGGGGGGCGGGTACATCGCCTCCCTCGACGGCGTCATCCTGCCCGGCCACGGGCCGGGCCACGGCCGGGTGTGGCTCACCACGGACCGTGAGATGGTGGCGGGGGAGAGCACGAGCGACCTGGTCCGCCTGATCAGCCTCACCGACGCGGCCAACGGGATCGCCCCGGCCCTGCCGGCGAAACCGGGCGGGTGGTTCTTCCCCAACGTGGACCTGCAGATCCACCTGTACCGCGAGCCCACCGGCCACTGGCTCGGCCTCGCGGGGCAGGTCACGGTGGGCCCGGACGGCGTGGGCCTGACCAGCACCGTCCTCCACGACGACGACGGCCCCTTCGCCCACGCCGAGCAGACCCTCACCCTGCGCTCCTGGCCGGCCGAGGGCGGCCTGTGAGCGCAGCTCCCCGGCTGCGCTGGGCCGTGCAGGAGCGGACCCTCGGGGCCGTCGAAGACCTCGACTGGGCCATGGACGAGCTGGCCGTCTTCCGCGCCGCCGCGGCCGAGGGAAGGGCCCTCGACGGCCTGATCCGCGTCTACGTGCCCGAACCGACGGTCGCGTTCGGCCAGCGCGACGCCCGGCTGCCCGGCTTCGAGGCCGCGGCCGCGGCGGCCCGCGCCCACGGCTTCGAGCCGGTGGTGCGCCGGGCCGGCGGACGGGCGGCGGCCTACCACCACGGCTGCCTGGTGGTGGACCACCTGAGCCAGCAGGAGGACGCGGCGCTCACGCAGCAGGCCCGGTTCGCGGAGTTCGCCGACCTGTTCGTGCGGGCGTTCGCGCGCATGGACGTGCCCGCCTCCGTGGGCGAGATTCCGGGGGAGTACTGCCCGGGCGAGTTCTCCGTGCAGGGTCCTGCGCCGACATACCCGGTGAAGCTGGCCGGCTCCGCGCAGCGCGTGGTGAAGGGGGCGTTCCTGTTCTCCACCCACGTGGTGGTGTCCGACCCCGCTCCGCTGCGGGCCGTGCTCGTCGACGTCTACCGGGAGCTCGGCCTGGACATGGACCCCCGCACGGCGGGCGCGGCCGAGGACGTGCGCCCCGGGGTGAGCGTTCCCGCGTTCGCCGCGGCCCTGCGGGAGGAGTACACGGCGTGGGCGGCCGCCGCCGGGATCGAGGTCGTGGCCGAGCAGCTCGCCGTCCTCGGCGCGCGCACCTCCGGCTGAGGGCACGGACGGCCCGGCTGCGGGCGGGCCGTCAGGCCGTGAGATCCGCGATGATCTCCCGCTTGCGTCGCGGGGTGAAGCCGGCCGCCACGGCCGCCGCCCGGCGCGCCGCGTCCGTCCGGTACAGGGACCAGCCCCGCTGCACGAGGAACGGCACCGGCTTGCGGCGTTCGGCGACATCGCGCACGAACCGGCGGGCCGCCGTCGTGGTCCGCGCCTGGTCGATGTACCAGGCCGCGTAGTGGACCTCGGCCCGGTCCAGGGCGGCGGGCATGCGCTCGGCGAAGATGCCCTCCGCCACGATCACCCCGTCCGGTTCGAGCGCGACGGTGCTGTGCCCGCGGACGGAGGACGTGGAGATGTCGTAGTCGGGCACGCGCGTGGCGCCCTCCTCGAGCAGCTCGACGACGGCGTCCACGGCCGCCTGCTCATCCCATGTTCCGGGGTGGTCCCAGTCGATCTCGCCGTACGGGGTGCGCGGGAACACGGGGCCGGGCCCACCCGCGGCGCCGTCGTCGGACTGCGGACGGTAGAACGCATCGAGCGAGAGGTGGGGTCGGCCGTGCTGCCGGGCCAGGTAGGACTTGCCGGAGCCCGACGCGCCGCCGAGCAGGATCACGGAGGGAGGGGGCGAGGCGGGGAGGATGGTCACGGGGGACCATTCTTCCCCACCTCGGCGCGTCCTCAGTGGCCGCGGTCGATCCACTCCTGCAGGTGCGGCTTCTCCGTGCCGATCGTGGTGGAGTCGCCGTGGCCGGTGTGGACCACGGTGGCCTCCGGCAGCGGGAGCAGGCGCTCGCGGATGGACTCGATGATCGTGTCGAAGTCCGAGTACGAGCGGCCGGTGGCGCCGGGCCCGCCCTGGAACAGGGTGTCGCCGGAGAACACGACGCCGGTCGGGGCGCCGTCGTCGCCGGCCTCGCCCAGGGCGGGGGCGTACAGGCAGACCGAGCCGGGGGAGTGACCGGGGGTGTGCAGCACCCGCAGCTCGACGCCGGCCACGCGCAGGACGTCGCCCTCGGCGAGCGCGCCATCGGGCTCCTCGTCGGGGAAGACGTCGTCCCAGAGCATGCGGTCGGCGGGGTGGAGCAGCGCGGGGGCGTCCACCATCTGGCGGAACTCCTGGACCTGGCGGATGTGGTCGTCGTGGCCGTGGGTGAGGACGATGGCCAGCACCTGGCGGCCGTTCACCTTCTTCCAGACGGCCGAGGCATCATGGGCCGGGTCGATGACGACGCACTGCTCCGCGCCGCCGACGATCCACACGTTGTTGTCCACGTCGAACGTCTCCCCGTCCAGGGAGAACGTGCCGGAGGTGACCAGGTGATCGATGCGCGCCATCAGAGCACCACCACCGAGCGCAGGACGTCGCCGGACTTCATCGTCTCGAAGGCCTCGTTCACCTCGTCCAGGGCGATGGTCTCCGTGACGAACTCGTCCAGCGGCAGGCGGCCCAGGCGGTACTGGTCCACGAGCATCGGGAAGTCGCGCTCCGGCAGGCAGTCGCCGTACCACGAGGACTTCAGCGCGCCGCCGCGGCCGAAGACCTCCAGCAGGGGCAGCTTCAGCTCCATGCCGGGGGTGGGCACGCCCACCAGGACGACGCGGCCGGCCAGGTCCCGGGCGTAGAACGCCTGCTCGTAGGTCTCCGGGCGGCCGACCGCCTCGATGACCACGTCGGCGCCGAAGCCGCCGGTCGCCGCGCGGATGGCCTCCACGGGGTCCTCGTCCTTCGAGTTCACGGTGTGGGTGGCGCCGAGCTCCTCGGCCTTCGCGAGCTTCTTGGCGTCGATGTCCACCGCGATGATCGTGGTGGCGCCGGCGAGCTTCGCCCCGGCGATCGCGGCCACGCCGACGCCGCCGCAGCCGATCACGGCCACGGACTCACCGAGCTTGACCTCGCCGGTGTTGATGGCCGCGCCGATGCCGGCCATGATCCCGCAGCCGAGCAGGCCGACCGCGGCCTGTTCCTCGGGCGTGTCAACGCCGTCGACCTGGGTGCACTGCTTGGCGTGGACGAGCGTCTTGTCCGCGAACGCCCCGATGCCCAGGGCCGGGGACAGCTCCGTGCCGTCCTCGAGGGTCATCTTCTGGGTCGCGTTGTGGGTGTTGAAGCAGTACTTCGGCTCGCCCTTGCGGCACGCGCGGCACTCGCCGCACACGGCGCGCCAGTTGAGGATCACGGTGTCGCCGACCTTGACGTGGTCGACGCCCTCGCCGATCGCGGAGACCACGCCCGTGGCCTCGTGGCCGAGCAGGTACGGGTACTCGTCCCCGATCCCGCCCTGCTGGTAGTGCAGATCCGTGTGGCAGACGCCGCAGGTCTTGATGTCGACGACGGCCTCGCCGGGTCCCGGATCGGGGATGACGATGGTCTCGATGGTGACGGGGGCGTCCTTCGCCATGGCGACGACGCCGCGGACCTTCTGGGACACGTTGTTCCTCCTGGTGGTGGGGATCTGCCCGATGCCGCGCATGCGTGGGGCAGCGCGACGTGCGGGCTCGTTCTGCCCATCCCATCACAGGACCCTGTGCGACGCATCGGTGAGCGGCCGGGGGGCCTGGTGTGTGGCGTCACCACGACGGCCGGGGGAGACTGCAACCGGACCCGCAACATCGATGCGAACGGAGGGGCGAACCGTGGCACGACATGGCAGAGACGAGGACGAGGCGCACGAGGCTCCGGCCGGTGCCGGCACGCTCGCGCAATGGCGCATCCCACTGGTGGGGCTGCTGATCGGCGTCGGCCTGGGGGTGGTGTTCGGACTGGGCACCGAGAGGCCCTGGGGCACTGTGCTCGGCTGCGCGATGATGGGCTTCGCCCTCGGCATCGCGTGGATGTATGTCGAGCGCGGCCGGGACGGGAGGGACCGCTGACGTGTGCGGCCGCTACGTGATGGCCCGCGCCACGAGCGACCTGGTGGCCCTGGGCGATGCCGAGGCGAATGAGGACCTGGTGCTGCGCCAGAGCTGGAACGTGGCGCCGACAGCCGAGGTGCCGATCCTCGTGGCGCACGCGGACGACGTCGGCGCCGGAGGCACCCGTGGGGGCGACGGCGGTGCCGGGGTGACCCGGCGGATCCACGTGGCCCGCTGGGGCCTGGTGCCGCCGTGGGCGAAGGAGCTGTCCGTGGGGTCCCGTGCGTTCAACGCGCGCTCGGAGACCGTGGCCTCCAAGCCGACGTTCCGGGCCGCCGTCCGCGCCCGCCGCTGCGCCGTGCCGGTGGAGGGCTACTACGAGTGGAAGACGCCGGAGCCTGGCGCCAAGGGTCCCGACGGGCGGGCCGCGAAGAAGCAGCCCTACTACGTGCACCCGGCCGGGGCCGGGGACGGCGAGGGGCCGGTCATCTGGTTCGCCGGCCTGTACGAGTGGTGGCAGGACCCCGAGGCCAAGGCCGCGGGGGAGGACGCCTGGGTCCTCTCGACGACGGTCCTCACCATGGCCGCGCCCGACGCGGACGACGACGAGCCGGTGCTCGCCGCGCTCGGCCAGCTGCACGACCGGCTACCCGTGCCCATGGGCGCCGAGACGATGGACCGGTGGCTCGCTCCGGACACGCTCGGGTCCGCCGAAGAAGCCGACGCCCTCGTGGGCCAGGTGTGCGCCGGCGCGTACGACGTCGCGGCGGGCTGGTCGCTGCGGCCCGTGGGGAGCGCCGTGGGGAACGTCCGGAACAACGGGCCGGAGCTGACCCAAGAGATGAGAGAGCAGCAGGGAACGCTGCTCTGAAGGACGGGGCGACGGGGATGACCTGCCCGTGAGACGCGGAAGCGCGGTGCCGCGGTGAGGCCGGAGACGGTCATCTCCTGTTCACCCTGTCCGTGGACGGCACCCCGGTGGCCGCCGCTCTCTACGACGAGACCGCCGGCACTCCGGAGGGCAACAGAGGCCCCTCTGCCGGGCTCGTCTACGCGTGGGGCGAGCACAGCCTGGCCGACCCCGTGTTCGGGGACTACCCCGAGCGGTTCCTCACGCTGGAGCACGCCGAGCCGGGCGTGCTGCTGCCGTTCCGGCCCGAAGGCCTGGGCGACGACGCGGCGGTCGCGGAACTCTCGTGGGGTCCGCGCTGGGGTGCCCTCTGGCGCGACACCACGGTGGACTCCTTCACCGGGTTTCACTACCTCGCCGACGCGACATACCCGACCGACGACCGCCTCGTCCTCGACTGGTCGCTGGACGGGATGACCAAGAGTGAGGACGTCATCATCACCTAGGACGCGGCGCGGTCCGACGTCTTCGCGCTCGTCGAGTTGCTCGCGGACGGGCAGAAGCCCCGGGCCCTGAACGTGCCGGCGGGGGAGGACGCCCCGTCTCCCGGCGAGGCGGACCCGGTGCCGCCCGCCGAGCAGGAGCCCGTCGACACTCCGGCGCCCGTGGCCGGGGAGGAGCCGGGTGAGGGAACGGGCGAGGAGGAGACCCACACGACCCCGGACACGGTCGAGACCGGGCGTGAGGTCCCGGCGGGCGCGCTCGGAGCGCTCGGGGCCCTCGGCGCGGGACTCGTGTTCCTGGCCCGGGGGCGGGTGCGCCGGGTCTGACACACCCGGCCGACGAGGGGGCCGCGGGGCGGTGGACGGGAGACCGTCGGCCGCCCCGCGGTCCGTCCTCAGCCGGCCGGGGCGGATTCGATGGGGCCGGCGCAGCCCCAGGCTGAAGAGTCGACGCTGCAGTCATCGGCGACATTGCGGGTGATGGTGCGCCAGATGTTCGCGGTGACGGGGGCCGAGTCGAGGCTGATGGTGCCCGGGATGAGCACCCACTCGCCCCCGGCCTCCCGGTATTCGCCGATGTAGACGGTGGTGAGGCGGACCGTGTACTGCCCGGTGTCCTCGTACACGTGGCTCGTGGGGGTGGGGACGTTGAACTCCGGCTGGCTCTGGCCTGCGACCGAGGTGGTCTTGGTGGGGGACCCGTCCCCGTAATCCCAGTGGAAGCTCACCGGCGTGGCGCGGAGTTCGACCTCGACCCCGTTGAGGGTGGTGACGAGCGTGCGCGTCTCGGCGTCTGCGTAGAAGTTCGTCTCCGCATTGCGGATCCCGCGTCCGCCGTTGTCCGACCGGATCTCAGGCTCCAGCACGAGGAGCGTGCGGACCTCGTCGATGGAGACGGGCGGGGCGCCGTTGCTGGAGGCCTTGGCCGTCCAACATTTGGGGGCGCCATAGACGGGATTCGCATCAGGTTGACGGGTGTCTATGGTCTGCGCCCGGATCCATGAACCCTCGGGGCAGAAGTTGTCCTCCTGCTCTCGGCAGCTCTCGAAATCCGAGTTGCCGAGCTGCCCTGGGATGCACGCACTGACCGTCTTGTGCTCTAGGTGGGATGCCACGGGAGCCGACGAGTTTGCACCGTCTGTTCCAGGTGAAGAAATCTCCGACGGATCGGTGCAATTTACTTCAGACTTCACGGCGTTGTCGCCTATTCCATAGGAATTTCCCTGGGTGCCACATTTGACTACGGGTTCTTCGGAGGCAGCGGGCTGTGCAGTAAGGAGCAGGGAGGTAAGAGCGAAACCGCACAGGAAAAGCCTAGGTTTCATGCTGGTCATCCGGCTGGAGACTCGAGCGTCATGCTGTCTACGACCCAATGTCCAAGGTCACTTGAGTAGGAAAGTTCTGCAATCCACGGACTTTCAGGTGAGGCTGAAACCTCTCCGCCGGGAAGAATTTTTCCCTTGGAGTCACGGGCAGTCTCAGGGCTCAGATCGATGAGAAGTGTTGCTATATATCCGTCTGTAGATGGCTGGGTCGCCATGGAGGTGATGCTTGGGCCGTCGCCAGACATCCATCCGTCGTTCTCATATAGACCTGTCATTGACTGCTTGTACTGCTCGCAAAATTTGCAAGTCTTGCCTGATACCTCTTGCAGAGGTTGGGGCTCACCCGTCTGCTGCAGGAAATAAGTCGCCTCCCAGAAATAGCGAATCGCCGCCTCGGCGCCCTCCTTGGTCTCTTCCTTCATGGCGGCGGGCATCTCCGGCTTGGGCACGTTCTGAGCGGGGCCGTCGGCAGACGCGGGCACGTATTCGCTGGACCCGCTCTCCGTGGCCGTGGGGGATGAGTTGACGCCCGCGGTCTCGCTCGTGCTCGCGGGCGCGGACGTCTCGACGGCGGGCTTGGCGGACGAGGGCGACGTCGTCGACGACTCGGCGGGCTCGGACTGTCCGCCGCAGGCGGTCAGTGCGAGCGCCAAGGCCACGCTGAGCGTGCCTGCCTGGGCGAATCGGTGGCGGCGCAGGGCGCGCCCGGGTGCGGTGAGAGACATTTCCCCTCCAACTGGACGTCCGTCGTGTGTCCGCGCCTCCCGCGCTGATCCCGCAGCGCGGTGCCCGTGGCATGCGAGGCCCGGTTGGTTCGGAGTATACGCAGACGGATTGTGGTCCTGCTCGCATTGTCCACAGGGCCGTGCCGACGCACTTCTTCCGGCCCAAGAGGCGATTTTCTCGTGCATGTGCGCCCCAGGGTCGGATTCGAGGCCCACGGCCAGGACTCGGCCAGCCGGCCTCACGAAAAGGGCGTTCCCGGCCTCGCCCGTCTCGGGGCGGTGCGTCCTTAACGTGTCCGGCGGGCGCCCTACCTTCGCACACATCGCATTCGAACACATATTCGAGTACGATCGGGGGTGCGGCCCCACCTTCCCACTTCTTCCCCGCGTCCGGTCCGCCGGACGGGCCGCGCTCCCATCGCCCGACGGCACCCCGTCGTCGGTCCGGTCAGCAGTGCACAGGGAGAGAAGCAGAATGGGAGTCCTCACACAGTCGGTGGCGGTGGAGTGCGGGGCAGACGGCACCCCGCAGGGGCTGCGCTGGAACGGGCGGGACTACGTCCTCGCAGAGCGCCCCGTGCGCTGGTTCGAGCGGCGCCGCTGGTGGGCGGAGGAGGTCCGCGCGGAGAAGGGCCGCGGCGCCGGTCTCGTCGACCACGAGATGTGGCGGCTGCAGGTCCGCCTGGCCCGGGCCGGCGCCGCGCCCCTGCAGACCCTCGACGTCGCCCACCACCTGGACTCCGGCCGGTGGCGGCTCGTGCGCGTCCACGAGCACGCCCAGGACCTGAGGCGGTCGGCATGAGCCAGGCCGCCGCGGCCGGACGCACCGCCGCACCCTTCGCCCACCTGCACGTCGCCTCCGCGTTCAGCGCCCACCATGGGGTCAGCTGGCCCGAGGACCTCGTGGCCGCCGCCGCGGCCGCGGACATGGACCTGCTGGCCTGCACCGACCGGGACGGGCTCTACGGCATGGCCAAACACGTGGGCGCCTGCCTGCGCCACGGCATCACCCCGATCGTGGGCGTGGACCTGGCCGTCCGGTGGAGCGAGGACGAGGACGCCGGCCGCGTGGTCGTGCTCGCCCGAGGAGGCTGTCATGGCTCCGGCTACCGCTCCCTGTGCGAGCTCATCTCCGCCGCCCACGCCCGCACCACCGGGGGAGCGGCGGGCGGCAGCCCCTGGGCCAGCGTCGCCGAGCTCGCCGCCGCGGCGGCCGGCCGTGTCCCCACCGCCGCCAACCGGGACAACCC
>NZ_JABFBA010000007.1:22185-30509 GCF_017168445.1 Micrococcus sp. KRD026
CGCCTCACCCGCCCACCCCGCCGGATGGACCGCCGAGCACGGCCTGCCTGGCGGATCCTTCCTCGTGGCCAGCGCGGAGGGTGAGACCGGCGCCTCCTTCGGCACCGAGTTCGAGGTGGACGAGTCCGACGTCCGCCTGACGGTGGCTCCGGTGCTGGAGGGGGAGGCCCGCGGCGCCGAGACCGAGGTCCCGTTCACGTACGACGACGAGCTGGAGCGCGGTGACTTCGACGTCGCCGCGGCCCGGCGGAGCCTGGGCGAGTCGGGGACCGGCCCCGTCGTCTACGCCCTCTACCGCTGACCCGGGCGAGCCGCTGCGCGCCGACCAGCGTCATGAGCTCGGCTTCCACATGCTCCCCACCGCCTGGGACACCACCCTGCTCGCGGCGCCGGGGGAGCGACACGTGTTCATCTCCTCGAACACGGGCGATGAGGCAGCGCCGCTGACGCTCGTCGCGGGCCCGGCCGAGGGCCGGGCCGTCGAGGTGACGGAGGAGGAGACCGGCGGTCCGCGCGGCTACGTCTACCAGGCGCCCGAGGGCTTCACCGGATCCGACACCGTCACCCCGCGGGCCACGAGGGACGGCGTGACGACGACGCGGACGGTGACCGTGCGGTTCGGCGACCCCCGCGTGGACCTTTACGACTGGGAGAACGGGCGGATCCCGGGGTTCGTGACCTTCCCCGTGGCCGGTCTGTTCGACGACGCTCTGGCTCCGGGTCAGCCGGCCGATCCCGACACTCCCACCTCGCCGGCGGAGCCCGAGACCCCTGCGGACCCGGCCGACGGCGAGCACACGGTGCCGGACACGGTCGAGACCGGGCGTGGTCCGGCGGCGTGGCCCGTCGCCGTCGCGGTGCTGGCCGCGGGCGTCCTGGCCGTGGTGCGCCGGCACCGCGTCGCGGCCTGACCGCGCCGGTCAGCGGGGCGCGAGCAGCGCGCTCTTCTCCGGGTGCTCGTCGAACCACTGGGCGACGTACCAGCACATCGGCACGATGCGGCGGCCCCCTGCGGGGCCGCCGTTCGTCGCGATGTCCTCGACGGCGCCCGCGGTCAGCGCGGCGGCGTGGCCCCGGCCGCGGTGCACCGGGATGGTGAACGCGCGGTTCAGGGAGACGGCCGCGCCGTTGTCCCGGAAGTCGAGGACGGCGAGCAGTGTGCCGCCGTCGTGGAGCTCGTAGCGGGACTCGGCGTCATTGCGGGTGACGGTGGGGGAGGTGCTCATGCCGGGGCAACCCCCGGTGGTCACGGGGTATTCCGACGCCGGCCGGCGGCGGGCTCCTACATGTAGTGGTCCGCGGGGGCCGGACACGCCGCTCGCGGACGTGGCGAACCCGACTTTCCGGCTGTGGGAACCCGGCCCCGAGATCTCCACCGGCTGTGGACAGTCGACCTCGGTCCCGGCGTGTCCCGCATGTCCGCGCGGATCGTCTCGCACAGCAGGGTGTGGACAGGATGGGCAGAGGGTGGGGATACGTAACTACAGCGGTGTGACTACTACATGTAGGGATGGTTCCCGGCTGTGATCACTAGATGTAGTATCGACGCAGATGTTCGGCACGCCCCGTGATTCACCTCGCGGGCGCCGCGCCGACACCCGCAGACCACCAGAGACCACGAAGGAACAGGGATCGCCATGACCGTCACCGTGTACACCAAGCCGGCCTGCGTGCAGTGCAACGCCACCTACCGTGCACTGGACAAGAAGGGCATCGCCTACGAGGTCGTGGACATGTCCCAGGACCCCGCCGCCCTCGAGCGCGTCCGTGCCCTCGGCTTCATGCAGGCCCCCGTCGTCGTCACCGAGACCGACTCCTGGTCCGGCTTCCGCCCGGACAAGATCGCCGAGCTCGCCGAGTCCGCCGCGGCATCGGTGGCCTGACCGGAGTCGACATGACCGTCGCCGCGGACCCGAGCCACATCCGCTCGGCCGAGGCGCAGGGGCTCGTCCCCACCGACGCGGGACTGATCTACTTCTCCTCCGCCTCCAACTACACGCACCGCTTCGTCGAGAAGCTCGAGCTGCCCGAGGACCGGGTGGCTCGACTGCCGTTGATCACCCGGGAGCCCACCCTCGGGGCCACCGCCCCGTACGTCCTGATGACCCCCACCTACGGCGGGGGCAGCGGGCCGGGCGCGGTCCCGAAGCAGGTGATCAAGTTCCTCAACGTCCCGGAGAACCGTCACTGGATTCGGGGTGTGATCGCGTCCGGGAACACCAACTTCCATGAGGGCTACTGCCTGGCCGGCTACATCATCTCCCGCAAGTGCCAGGTGCCCCTCATGTACAAATTCGAGCTGATGGGCACGCCCGACGACGTCGAACGCGTCCGCGGCGGCCTGGAAGGACTGTGGACATGACCACCACCGCACCCACCGAGGCGGACCTCATCCGCCAGGCGAAGAACATGCCCGCCGAGTGGCAGAACCTCGGCTACCACGAGCTCAACGCCATGCTGAACCTCTACGGCGCCGACGGTCGCATCCAGTTCGAGGCCGACCACGCGGCCGCGCGCCAGTACTTCCTGCAGCACGTCAACACCAACACGGTGTTCTTCCACGACCTGGAGGAGAAGCTCGACTACCTGCAGAAGAACGACTACTACGAGACCGAGACGTTCGAGCAGTACCCCTTCGAGTTCATCCGGGGCCTGTTCGATCGTGCCTACAAGGCCAAGTTCCGCTTCCCGACCTTCCTCGGCGCGTTCAAGTTCTACACCTCGTACGCCCTGAAGACCTTCGACGGCAAGCGCTACCTCGAGCGCTACGAGGACCGCGTCGCCGTCGTCGCCCTCCACCTGGCCCGGGGCGACCAGGAGCTGGCCACCCACCTGGTGGACGAGATGATCGCCGGCCGCTTCCAGCCGGCCACCCCCACGTTCCTCAACTCGGGCAAGAAGCAGCGCGGTGAGCTCGTCTCCTGCTTCCTGCTGCGCATCGAGGACAACATGGAGTCGATCGCCCGCGGCATCAACTCCGCCCTGCAGCTGTCCAAGCGCGGCGGCGGCGTGGCCCTCTCGCTGACCAACATCCGCGAGCACGGCGCGCCCATCAAGCAGATCGAGAACCAGTCCTCCGGCGTCATCCCCGTGATGAAGCTCCTCGAGGACTCCTTCTCCTACGCCAACCAGCTCGGCGCGCGTCAGGGCGCCGGCGCGGTGTACCTCAACGCGCACCACCCGGACATCCACCGCTTCCTCGACACCAAGCGCGAGAACGCGGACGAGAAGATCCGCATCAAGACCCTCTCCCTCGGCGTCGTGATCCCGGACATCACGTTCCAGCTGGCGAAGAAGAACGAGGACATGTACCTGTTCTCGCCGTACGACGTCGAGCGCGTCTACGGGGTGCCGTTCTCCGAGATCTCCGTGACCGAGAAGTACTACGAGATGGTCGACGACGCGCGGATCAAGAAGACCAAGATCAACGCGCGCGAGTTCTTCCAGACCATCGCCGAGATCCAGTTCGAGTCCGGCTACCCGTACGTCGTGTTCGAGGACACCGTGAACGCCGCGAACCCGATCAAGGGCCGCATCACCATGTCCAACCTGTGCTCCGAGATCCTGCAGGTCTCCGAGGCCTCCGAGTACAACGAGGACCTGAGCTACGCCCACGTGGGCCAGGACATCTCCTGCAACCTCGGCTCGATGAACATCGCCAAGACCATGGACTCGCCGGACTTCGGCCGGTCCGTGGAGACCGCGATCCGTGCGCTGACGGCCGTGTCGGTCATGTCCGACATCCAGTCGGTGCCGTCCATCGCCAAGGGCAACGCCGCCTCCCACGCCATCGGCCTGGGGCAGATGAACCTCCACGGCTACCTGGCGCGCGAGCGCGTCCACTACGGCTCGGAGGAGGGCATCGACTTCACGAACATGTACTTCTACGCGGTGCTGTTCCACGCGCTGCGGGCCTCGAACCGGATCGCGATCGAGACCGGCCAGCGGTTCGGCGGGTTCGAGGACTCGAAGTACGCCTCCGGGGAGTTCTTCGACAAGTACACGGACCAGGAGTGGGCGCCCGCCACCGAGCGCGTCGCCGAGCTGTTCGCCGAGGCCGGCATCGCCCTGCCCACGCAGGACGACTGGCGTGAGCTGAAGGCCTCCGTCATGGAGCACGGCATCTTCAACCGCAACCTGCAGGCCGTCCCGCCGACGGGCTCGATCTCCTACATCAACAACTCGACCTCCTCGATCCACCCGGTGGCCTCGAAGATCGAGATCCGCAAGGAGGGCAAGCTCGGCCGCGTGTACTACCCGGCGCCGTACCTCACCAACGAGAACCTCGAGTACTACGAGGACGCGTACGAGATCGGCTACGAGAAGATCATCGACACGTACGCCGCGGCGACGCAGCACGTGGACCAGGGTCTGTCCCTGACGCTGTTCTTCAAGGACACGGCCACCACCCGTGACCTGAACCGCGCGCAGATCTACGCGTGGACGAAGGGCATCAAGACGATCTACTACATCCGCCTGCGCCAGCTCGCGCTGGAGGGCACCGAGGTCGAGGGCTGCGTGAGCTGCATGCTCTGACAGCCGGCCCTTCGTGGCGGGCAATCCCGCGTATTCCGCGCTTCTGAGCGCGCTTGCGCTCGATTTCCCGCCTCGAAGCGGGGCGGCGCGCACGGACGGACGGGGCGGGCCCACGACGTTGTGAGCCCGGACCTGCCCGAGTGGCTGCCGCTGCACCTGCGGGCCTAGACTGTCCCGGACCCGCGCCCCGCTGACCGTGCTCTCGCGAGCCCCCGGAATCCGCGGATTCTCAACGAATTCTTCTGAAGGATGTGCCCTGCCGTGACCGAGACCCAGCAGTCCCACCTCGTCGAGGCGATCAACTGGAACCGCATTCAGGACGAGAAGGACGTGGAGGTGTGGAACCGCCTCGTCAACAACTTCTGGCTGCCGGAGAAGGTGCCGCTGTCCAACGACGTCCAGTCCTGGTCCCATCTCACGGATGAGGAGCGACTGCTCTCCATGCGCGTGTTCACGGGCCTGACGCTGCTGGACACGATCCAGGGCACCGTGGGCGCCGTCTCCCTCATCCCGGACGCCATGACCCCGCACGAGGAGGCCGTCCTCACGAACATCGCGTTCATGGAGTCGGTGCACGCGAAGTCGTACTCCTCGATCTTCTCCACGCTGGCCTCCACCCCGGAGATCGACGAGGCGTTCCGCTGGTCTCGTGAGAACCGGAACCTGCAGGCCAAGGCCCGCCTGATCGTGGAGCGCTATGACGGCCAGGATCCGTACAAGAAGAAGATCGCCTCCACCCTGCTCGAGTCCTTCCTCTTCTACTCGGGCTTCTACTGGCCCATGTACCTCTCCGGGCACGCCCGCCTCACCAACACCGCCGACCTGATCCGCCTGATCATCCGCGACGAGGCGGTGCACGGGTACTACATCGGCTACAAGTACCAGCGGAGCATCGAGACCCTGCCGGAGGAGAAGCGGGAGGAGCTCAAGGCGTTCACCTTCGAGCTGCTGTTCGAGCTGTACGAGAACGAGGTCGAGTACACCCATGACCTCTACGACGCCGTCGGTCTGGCCGAGGACGTGAAGAAGTTCCTGCACTACAACGCGAACAAGGCGCTGATGAACCTGGGCTACGAGCCCATGTTCCCGGCCGAGACCACGAACGTGAACCCCGCCATCCTCTCCGCGCTCTCCCCGAACTCGGACGAGAACCACGACTTCTTCTCCGGCTCCGGCTCCTCCTACGTGATCGGCAAGGCCGAGAACACCGAGGACGAGGACTGGGACTTCTGATCCCGTCCGCCTGAGCCCCGTCCCGACGACGGCCGGTCGCCTCCCCGCGGAGGCGCCCGGCCGTCGTCGTCTCGCGGGGGCATCACACGTCGACACCCGGGCCCGCAGTATGACGCTGCGCGTCACCGCCCTGCCCGATGGAGCGCACACGCTGCGATACGCTTGGGCCCAGCTTCAGGAGAAGCGGCTGTGGACCCCGCCTCGGCGGGTCCACGTGGTCCCACGACGAGCCGCTCGCCAACCCCATGTTCACGGGTGGCAACGGACCGAGAAGCGGCCTGCCTCCGCTGCGTGCAGACCCCTCGAGGGGAGCCCGCGGTGACTGGGGGACGGGCAAGAGCAGCGTTCGAAAGGATCCCGGCCTCCGGCTCGGGGCGTCTCTCGCCCCCCGCCCGCCGTGCTGGCCCACCCCCGAGCTGTTCGTCCTCCTCGGCCCGGACTCGGACGTCGGCCGCCACCTGGCCCGCCGCCGGTACGCGGCCGGCCTCGCCGCCCTGCGCCGCTGGAAGGCGGCCCTGCCCGCAGGCAGCCCCCACGCCGACGTCGTCACGCATCTCTCCGCCCCCGGCCGCCGCCTCGACACCGGGCACGCCGTGAAGACCCTCCGCGCCGCCCGCCAGGCCCGCATCCCCGCCGTCCTGACCAACGCCGTGCGCTACGCGGCCCCGGACGGTGCCGCCACCGCGGACGTCCTCGACGCCGTCCGCGCCCTCAGCTCCCTCGACGCCCTCCACGACCTGCAGCCCAACGGGCAGGGCTGGCTCAAGTCCACCGCCGCCATGCACCGCATCGCCCACGAGGTCGCCTCCGCCGCCGACGACCGCCCCGCCCCCCTGCTCGAGGCCACCCGCCGCCTCGCCGAGGCCTGCGCGCTCGACCCCGAGACCGACCTCGGCTGGGGCGTGCCCCGCGTCCCCGAGGCCGCCGTCATCGGCATCGACGGCCCCCCGGAGCACGTGCTGCGCGAGCGCACCCGCACCGGCCTCCTCGCCCGCTACCCCCACCTCCACACCGGGGGAGGCCTCCCCGGCACCAGCCAGGCGGCCCGGGACCTGCAGGACCGCGCCGAGCACGAGCTCGGCATCATCACCCGACTCGGCTTCTCCTCCTACTTCCTCACCGTGGCCGCCGTCGTCGACCTCATCGAGGGCATGGGCATCCGCGTGGCCGCCCGCGGCTCCGGCGCCTCCTCCCTCGTCAACCACGCCCTGCGCATCTCCCATGTCGACCCCATGGCCAACGGCCTGATCATGGAGCGCTTCCTCTCCACCGACCGCTCCACCCTCCCGGACATCGACATCGACGTGGAGTCCGCCCGCCGCCACGAGATCTACCACGCCGTCGTCGATCGCTTCGGCGCCGAGCGCACCACCCTCATGAGCATGCAGAACGCCTACCGGGCCCGCGGCGCCGTCCGCGACGCCGGCCTCGCCCTCGGCATGCCCGAACCCGAGGTGGACGCCATCGCCAAGCAGCTCTGGCGCTTCTCCGCCTCGAACTTCCGCGAGGCCCTCCAGCGCATGCCCGAACTCGGCGGCCTCTCCCGCCGCATCGAGTCCGGCCGCGCCGAGGGCGACCGCCAGCTGGACCTGCTCGTCGACCTCACCGAACGCCTCGACCGCCTGCCCCGCCACATCTCCATGCACCCCTGCGGCGTCATCCTCGGCGACGCCACCCTGCTGCACCGCACCCCCGTCCAACCCTCCGGCATGGGCCTGCCCATGAGCCAGTTCGACAAGCACGACATGGACCCCATGGGCTTCCTCAAGCTCGACATCCTCGGCGTGCGCATGCAGTCCGCCATCGCCTACACGATCGCCGAGGTCGAACGCACCACGGGCGAGCGCATCGACCTCGAACAGGTGCCCCTCGACGACCCCGCCACCTACGCGATGATCCGCACCACCCACACCCTCGGCTGCTTCCAGATCGAGTCCCCGGGCCAGCGCGAACTCGTCGGCAAACTCGCCCCCCGCGAGTTCAACGACCTCACCGTGGACATCTCCCTCTTCCGCCCCGGCCCCATGCAGTCCGACATGGTCCGACCCTTCCTCGAACAGCGGCACGGCTGGGCACCCGCCCACTACCCGCACCCCGACCTGCGGCCCGTCCTCGCCGAGACCCACGGGGTCACCGTCTTCCACGAACAGGTCCTGCGCACCATGGACGTCATGACCGGCTGCGGACTGGCCCGCGCCGACGAGCACCGCCGCCTCCTCGGCGGCCCGCAGGAACACCTCGTCGAAGAGGCCTTCCGCACCGGCGCCCTCGCCCGCGGCTACTCCCTCGAAGTCATCGACGAGGTCTGGGCCACCCTCTCCGCCTTCGGCTCCTTCGGCTTCTGCAAGGCCCACGGCGCCGCCTTCGCCGTCCCCACCTACCACTCCGCCTGGCTCAAGACCCACCACCCCGCCGCCTTCATGGCCGCCATCCTCGAACACAACCCCGGCATGTACCCCGCCCGCCTCATGGTCGCCGAGGCCCGCCGCATGGGCATCCCCGTCCTCCCCGTGGACGTCAACGCCTCCTCCCGCCACGTCCACGTCGAATGGGTC
>NZ_JABFBA010000007.1:30609-42699 GCF_017168445.1 Micrococcus sp. KRD026
CGGCCGCACCGCCCCGCGCTCGCGGTCCGCCCGTCCACGGCAGGTGGAGGGCCAGCTGGCCCTGGACCTGCCGGACACCGAGCTCACCGCCCTCGCCCCGCTCTTCCCGGACCCGGCCCCGGCCGCCCGGGTCCGCACCGAGCTGGAGCTCACCGCCCTGGACGTCACCGCCCACCTCATGGACTCCCACGCCCCGTACCTGGACGCGCTCGGCGTCACCCGGGCGAAGGACCTGCTCGGGCTGCGCACGCAGTCCCGGGTGCTCGTGGCCGGGGTGCGCGTGGCCACCCAGACCCCGCCCATGCGCAGCGGCAAGCGGGTGGTGTTCCTCTCCGTGGACGACGGCACCGGCTGCGTGGACGCCTCCTTCTTCACGGAGGCCCAGCACGCCTCCGGGGAGATGCTCTTCTCCGCCCGCCTCCTGCTGATCGAGGGCACCGTCCGGCGCACCGGCGACCGGGCCGTGTCCGTCCAGGCCGTGCGCGCCTGGGACCTGCACCGGCCCGAGACGCTCCCGGACCCCGACTACCTGGACGCCACCCGGCAGCAGTGGCGGGACTGGCTCGCGGCGGACCGCCGAGCCGCCGCCGCGCGCCGCAGCAGCCGGGCGGGCACCGGGGCGCAGCCCCTGCCGGACATCCCGCACCACGGCACGGGCGGCTGGCCCGTGAAGGTGCGCACCGACGTCGGACCGGGCGAGGGGACCCGCCCCGGCCGCACGGCACCTGACCGCGCGGCACCCGGCCGTCCCGCGCCGGAGCACACCCCAATCCCGGTGCCCCACCCGGAGACGTGGGAGCTGCTGCCCACCCCGGACAGATGAGACCGTCCGCCTCCGTGCCCCGCCGTCCGACCGCGCCCCTAGAATGGGACGCGGCCGACGGTGGCCCCCGTACGCCACCGATCCCGAAGCCAGACCTCGAAGGAGCACCGTGTCGGAGCCGAAGAACATCCTGCTGACCGTGGACGGAGAGCTGCGGGAGGTGACGCACGGCACCACCGGCCTCGACCTCTTCCGCGAGAAGCCGACCACCGCCGTGATGCGGGTGGACGGCCTGCTCTGGGACCTGGCCCGCGAGATCCCCGCCGGCGCGTCCGTCGAGTCGGTGGACATCACGGAGCCCGAGGGCCTCGAGGTGCTGCGGCACTCCACCGCCCACGTGATGGCCCAGGCCGTGCAGCAGCTGCGCCCGGGCGCCAAGCTCGGCATCGGCCCGTACATCACGGACGGCTTCTACTTCGACTTCGACGTCGACGAGCCCTTCACCCCCGAGGACCTCAAGCAGATCTCCTCGCTCATGCAGAAGATCGTGAAGTCCGGCCAGACCTTCCGCCGCCGCGTCGTGGACGAGGAGACCGCCCGCGCCGAGATGGCGGACGAGCCCTACAAGCTCGAGCTGCTCGGCAAGAAGGATGCCGCGGACACCGCCGGCGAGGGCGCCTCCGTGGAGGTCGGGGCCGGGGAGATCACCATCTACGACAACGTGGACCGCAAGACCGGCGACGCCGTGTGGTGCGACCTCTGCCGCGGCCCGCACCTGCCCTCCACCAAGCTCATCGGCAACGGCTTCGCGCTCACCCGCTCCGCCGCCGCCTACTGGCTCGGCAACGAGAAGAACAAGCAGCTGCAGCGCATCTACGGCACCGCCTGGGCCAGCAAGGACGACCTCAAGGCCTACCAGGAGCGCCTCGCCGAGGCCGAGCGCCGCGACCACCGCAAGCTCGGCGCCGAGCTGGATCTCTTCTCCTTCCCGGACGAGCTCGGCTCCGGCCTGCCCGTGTTCCACCCGCGCGGCGGCATCATCCGCAAGGAGATGGAGGACTACTCCCGTCGGCGCCACACCGAGGCCGGCTACGAGTTCGTCTACACCCCGCACATCACCAAGCAGCACCTCTACGAGGTGTCCGGCCACCTCGACTGGTACGCGGACGGCATGTTCCCGCCCATGCACATCGACGAGGTCCGTGATCCCGAGACCGGCGAGATCACGCGCCAGGGGCAGAACTACTACCTCAAGCCGATGAACTGCCCCATGCACAACCTGATCTACCGCTCCCGCGGCCGGTCCTACCGTGAGCTGCCGCTGCGGCTGTTCGAGTTCGGCTCCGTGTACCGGTACGAGAAGTCCGGCGTGGTCCACGGGCTCACGCGCGTGCGCGGCATGACCCAGGACGACGCCCACATCTACTGCACCCGCGAGCAGATGAAGGAGGAGCTGACCACCACGCTCAACTTCGTCCTCGACCTGCTCAAGGACTACGGCCTCAACGACTTCTACCTCGAGCTCTCCACGAAGGACCCGGAGAAGTTCGTCGGCTCCGACGAGATCTGGGAGGAGGCCACCCGCACCCTCGCCGAGGTCGCGGAGGCCTCCGGTCTGCAGCTCGTCCCGGATCCGGGCGGCGCCGCGTTCTACGGCCCGAAGATCTCGGTCCAGGCCCGGGACGCCATCGGCCGCACCTGGCAGATGTCCACCATCCAGCTGGACTTCAACCTGCCCGAACGCTTCGACCTCGAGTACCAGGCCGCCGACGGCACCCGTCAGCGCCCCGTGATGATCCACCGCGCCCTCTTCGGCTCCATCGAGCGCTTCCTGGGCGTCCTCACCGAGCACTACGCCGGCGCGTTCCCGGCCTGGCTCGCCCCCGAGCAGGTCGTGGCCATCCCGGTGGCCGAGGCATTCAACGACTACCTGGACGACGTCGTCGCGAAGCTGCGTGCCGAGGGGATCCGGGCGCGCCTGGACGACTCCTCGGACCGCTTCCCGAAGAAGATCCGCACCGCGGCCAAGGAGAAGGCGCCGTTCGTGCTGATCGCCGGCGGCGAGGACAGGGAGGCGGGCGCCGTGTCCTTCCGCTTCCGCGACGGCACCCAGGACAACGGCGTGCCGGTGGAGGAGGCGATCGAACGCATCGTGAAGGCGGTGCGCGAGCGCGAGGTCACCCCATGACCAGCCCCGGCACCGGCGGATCCGACGCGCGGGCGCAGGCCCGCGCGTCGGCGGACGCCGCCGCCACGGACGGCTTCGAGCTGCCCGGCGCCCCGGACGCCTTCGAGCGGTTCTGGAACGCCCACCGCATGGCGTACGTGTCCAAGGGGACGGGCCAGGTCAAGGACGAGCACACCTGCCCGTTCTGTGCGGCCCCGCAGCGCGACGATGAGGACTCCCTCATCGTCCACCGCGGCCGCACCGCCTACGTGGTGCTGAACCTGTACCCGTACAACCCCGGTCATCTGCTCGTCTGCCCCTACCGCCATGTGCCCCTGTACACGGACACCACCACGGAGGAGGCCGCCGAGATGGCGGAGCTGACCCAGACGGCGATGCTCGCCCTCGGCCAGGCCGCCGGCGCGTCCGGCTACAACCTCGGCATGAACCAGGGGGCGGTGGCCGGCGCCGGGATCGCGGCCCATCTGCACCAGCACGTGGTGCCGCGGTGGACCGGCGACGGCAACTTCCTGCCGATCATCGCTCGGACCAAGAACATGTCGCAGACCCTGGGGGAGACCCGGCAGATCCTCGCGGGCGTCTGGGACCGGGCCGCCCGGGACCACGCCGCGCGCCGGGCGGCCAACGCCCGTGCCGCGGCCGAGCATCCTCGCCCGGGGGCCGGAGACCCCGCCTGATGCTGGACCGTCACGCGCGCGGCGTCACCACCCGCCTGTTCACCCCGGTGGCCCGTACGCTCCTGCGGGCCGGGGTCAGTCCGGACACCGTGACGGTCGTCGGCACACTCGGCGTGAGCCTGGGCGCGCTCGTGCTCTTCCCCCTGGGGCACCTGTTCTGGGGCACGCTCTTCATCACCGCGTTCGTGTTCTCGGACCTGGTGGACGGGATCATGGCGCGCGAGGCCGGGTCCACCGGCCGCTGGGGCGCGTTCCTCGACTCCACCCTGGACCGCGTGCAGGACGCGGCCGTGTTCCTCGGGCTGTGCCTGTGGGGCTTCGGCGTCGGCGCCGCACCCGCGGTCGGCGCGCTCTCCGGGGCCTGCCTGGCCCTGGGCATGCTCGTCTCCTACGTGCGCGCCAAGGCGGAGGCCCTCGGCTGGGACGCGCACGTGGGCATCGCCGAGCGCGCCGAACGGCTCGTGGCCACCCTCGTGGTCGCCGGCCTCACCGGCCTCGGTCTGCC
Source organism: Micrococcus sp. KRD026 (assembly GCF_017168445.1). NCBI lineage: Bacteria > Bacillati > Actinomycetota > Actinomycetes > Micrococcales > Micrococcaceae > Micrococcus > Micrococcus sp. KRD026. The sequence continues at coordinate 34,743 of NZ_JABFBA010000007.1, forward strand.
CCCGGTCGTCCTGGCCGTCACCTTGGGGCTGCTCGCCGCAGCCTCCCTGGTCACCGTCGGCCAGCGCATGGCTGTGGTGCGCCGCCAGGCGCGCGACGACGTCTGACCGGCCCGGCCGCAGGACCCGCCCGTCAGTCCGCCGCGATCTCCGCGACGACGGCGCCCGTCACCTGCACGAGGTCGGCGGGCGCGATCTCCACATCCAGGCCGCGTTGCCCGCCGGAGACGTACATGAGCTCCGCGTCGAGGGCGGAGGAGTCCAGGACGACGGGGTGGGGCCGGCGCTGGCCCAGGGGAGAGACGCCGCCCCGCACGTAGCCGGTCCGGCGTTCGACGACGGCCAGATCGGCCAGGGCGAGTCGCTTGACGCCCAGCACCGCGGCGGCGGCCCGCAGGTCCAGCTGACCGGACACGGGCACCACGCACGCGGCGAGCGCGCCGTCGGGGTCCGCCACCATCAGCGTCTTGAACAGTCGGTCGGCGGGCACGCTGAGCGCCCGGGCGACCTGGACGCCGAACCGCTCGCCGCCGGCGTCGAGGGCCACGTCGAAGGTGTGCAGCCGGTACGGGACCCCGGCGGCCTCGAGGGCGGCGACGGCCGGTGTGGCCGCCCCGTGCCGGGCGCTGCGATCCTTCTTGCGCTGGCCCACGGCGGACTCAGGCGATCCCGGCCTGCTCGCGCACGTTGCGCTTGATGCGGCCGAGCATGGCGGACATTCCGCGCAGGCGCAGGGGGGTGAGGGCCTTGGCCAGACCGAGGCGGGTGGGGATGTCCTCGGGCACGTCCAGGACCTCGAGGGCGCTCAGCCCGTCCAGGCCCTGGGTGAGCACGGAGGCGAAACCGCGCGTGGTGGGCGCCTCCGGGGGAGCGGTGATGAAGAGGCGGACCGGGGCCTGCGGACCGGGCTCACCCTCGAGCTCCACGGCCAGGAACAGCGGGGTCTGACACTCCACGACCTGCTCCATCTCGGCCTCGTGGCCGTCGTAGCGCTCCGGCAGCGCCGGCAGCTCGTCCGAGAATTCCAGCAGCAGCTCGAGCTTCTCGGGATCGGGCACCCCGGCGAAGTCGTCGATGATCTCGGCCAGGGCGGCGGGCACGGCGTGGTTCTCGGTCATGGTGTCCCAGTCTAGTGATCCACGCCGTGCCGGGGGCTCAGCGCGCGGGGGCCTCGCCCGGCTCTTCGCCGACGGCGATCGGCAGGCGCACGGCGTTGCCCCACTCGGTCCAGGAGCCGTCGTAGTTGCGGACGTCCTCGTGGCCGAGCAGGTACTTGAGCACGAACCAGGTGTGGGAGGACCGCTCGCCGATGCGGCAGTAGGCGATCACGTCGTCACCCTCCTGCAGCCCGGCGCCGGCGCGATAGACCTGCTCCAGCTCGGCGCGGGACTTGAAGGTGCCGTCCTCGTTGGCCGCGGACGCCCACGGCACGGACGCCGCCGTGGGGATGTGGCCGCCGCGCAGGGTGCCCTCCTGCGGGTAGCCGGCCATGTGCGTGGTCTCGCCCGTGTACTCGGGACGGGAGCGGACGTCGATCAGCGGGGTGGTCCCGATGGCCTGCAGGACGTCCTCGCGGGCGGCACGATCTGTGTGGTCGTCGCGCTCGATCACCGGGTACTCGGCGCGGGCCACGGTCGGGACCTCGCGGGTGGTCTCGCGTCCCTCCGCGATCCACTTGTCACGGCCGCCGTCCATCAGGCGCAGGTCCTCATGGCCGTAGAGGGTGAACACCCACAGGGCGTAGGCGGCCCACCAGTTGGACTTGTCGCCGTAGAACACCACGGTGGTGTCCCGGGAGATCCCCTTGGAGGCGGCGAACTCGGCGAAGGCCTCGGGGCCGACGAAGTCGCGGGTGACGGGGTCGTTGAGCTCGGTGTGCCAGTCGACGCGTTGGGCGCCGGGGATGTGGCCGGTGGAGTAGAGGAGAGCGTCCTCGTTGGACTCGAGGACCACGACGTCCTCGTCGCCGACATGGTCGGCGACCCACTGCGTGGACACCAGCTTCTCGGGGTGGGCGTACTCGGAGAACTTCGCGGCGGTATCGGTCATGGCACTGCCTTCCTTCGCGTCGGGGCGGGCCCGCACGGGCCCGGGGCGGGCGGCACGACGACGGCGGGTTCCGTGTCCGTGCCCTGCGCGCCAGATTACGGCACGTCGGTGTCACGTAAGAGGGTAGGGGCCCCTCAGTCCGGGACACGCGAGGTCACATGGGTCGGGTCCGCGGCCCGATAGCATGGCCCGGAATCCCCGTCGTCGACCCTGGGAGTGTCCCGTGGCTCAGATCGTCCACCTCGCCGACCGTTCGCCGCAGGTCACCCCGGACCAGCTGTTGTCCGGCTTCCACCCGTCGTACCGCTTCGGCACGGTGTCCTTCGACACCTACATCCCGGACCCCGCGCACCCCTCGCAGGCACAGGCCGTGGAGCGGCTGCGCCGGTTCGCGGCAGACCTCGGCCGGGGCGGTTCGGGCGGCGGGTTCCTCGGCGGCCTGTTCGGCGGGAAGAAGCGGGCGGCAGGGCCGGCCGGCATCTACCTCGACGGCGGTTTCGGCGTCGGCAAGACCCACCTGCTGGCCTCGACGTGGCACGCGGCCCCCGGGCCCAAGGCGTTCGGCACGTTCGTGGAGTACACCAACCTCGTGGGCGCCCTGTCCTTCCGCAAGGCGGTGGACGAGCTCAAGGAGTACACCCTCGTGTGCATCGACGAGTTCGAGCTCGACGACCCGGGGGACACCGTGCTGATGTCCCGCCTCATGCGCGAGCTGGCCGACGCCGGCGTGCGCCTGGTGGCGACCTCCAACACCCTGCCGGGCTCGCTCGGCGAGGGGCGCTTCGCGGCGCAGGACTTCAAGCGCGAGATCCAGGTCCTGGCCGACCAGTTCGAGGTCATCCGCGTGGACGGCGAGGACTACCGCCACCGCGGCCTCTCCGCCGCCCCGTCGCCGCTGGACGACGCCGTCGTCGAGGCCACCGCCCAGGAGAACTTCCCCGACGCGGGCGTGCTCGCCGTGGACGACTTCGCGGACCTCACCGCGATGCTCTCCCGCGTGCATCCCTCCCGCTACCGCGAGCTCGTCAAGGACGTGGACGTGCTCGCCCTCCACGACGTGCACACCATCACGGAGCAGGCCACGGCCCTGCGCTTCGTGGTGTTCGCGGATCGCCTGTACGACAAGGACGTGCCCGTCCTCGCCTCCGGTGTGCCTTTCGACGCCCTGTTCACGCAGGAGATGATGCACGGCGGCTACATGAAGAAGTACTTCCGCACGGTCTCCCGCATGACCGCCCTGGTCCGGGAGGGACAGACGGGCGTGGCCGAGCACAAGTGAGCCACCGCCCCTGACCGGCAGGATGACGGCGCGCACCCGAGGCGGGTGCGCGGCGTCGCCGTGTGCGGGGCCGGGTCAGCGCACGTCGCGGAAGCACAGCGCCGCCCGCTTGCCCGGCAGCTCGACCTCCCGGTCCACCGTGAAGCCCAGAGCCCGGGCGGTCTTCACGGCCCGCGTGTTGCGGACGTCCGGCTCGATCACGAGCCGACGCGTGCCGGGGCGTGCGCCCAACCAGTCCACAATGCTCCGGTAGGCCGTGGCGCGGGCGCGCCCCTGCAGGCCGCCGGGGGCGGTGATGAAATGGAATCCGAGGTCCCCGTCCCGCACCTCGTAGGCGCCGCCGACCTCCTCCGCGCGAGGGTCGTAGGTCTGCACGAGGGCCACGAGGGTCCCGCCGTGCCACACGAGGTGGTTCGCGTGGGTGGGCTGGAACTCGAGGAAGTCGTAGACCTCCTCGACGTCCTGCACGCTGTGCCCGCGCATCCCGTAGAACTCCGCCCGCGGCTCCGTGACGAGTGCGTGGATCAGCGGGGCGTCCAGGGCCGGGCGGACGCGCGTCATGGTCAGGCCCAACGCCCCGACGCCGACCTCGGCCACGATGCGTCCCGGAGGGGCCCCGCCGGGGACGGAGCGGGCGGGTGCGACGCCGCTGCCGGCGGACGGGGGGACGGGACGGGACGGCACGGGCAGCAGGCGGCCGGCGGCCCACGCGTCCAGCTGATCCGTCACGTGCCCGCCTCCGAGACCGGAGGCGCCGAACGGGACGACCCACCGGCTGCGGGTGCGGTCGCCGAGGTCGAACACGACCCGGGCCACCGGCCCGCGGTGGGTGCCGACGGCCAGGCCGGGGGCGTGCGAGGTGGCGCAGACCGCGTCCGCGGTGCCGCCCACCCGGACGGACCCGATCGTGTCGAGCACGTCGGCGAGCCCCGGCTCGTCCGGCCCGCCGGGATGCTCGTGCGTGAACAGGAACGGGGTCAGGGCATGCGCCTCGCCCCAGGTCCGGGCCGCGCCGTCGGGGCCCGGCGGCTCGGCGGCGTCGTCGACGGCGGCGACGGCGGCCCGCACGAGGTCCCTCGTCGACGCTGTGATCCCCAGGGCCGCGCGCAGCGGCTCCGGCCCGCGCTCGGCGAGCGCCGCGCCGACCCATGCGGCGGCGTCGCCCCACGGTGCCCACGGGCCGCCGAGCAGGGCCCGCGAGGCGGGCGGCAGGTGCGCGATCAGGGCGGCGGCCACCTCGTGCTCCACGAGGAGCCACCAGCGGGCCGCGGCCGATCCGGCGGCGGCGTCGCCGGCCCACGCCGGGACGGACTCCGCGGCCAGCACGCCGTCCGCGACGAGCGCGTCGACGGCGTCGGCGAGCCAGGCCCGCGGCGCGCCCGGGGTCCGGGTGTCCGTCTGCAGGGCGGCCATCGCGTCCACGGTCCGCTCCTGCGGTGCCAGCGCCTCGAGGGCTTCCCGGATGCGGCGGGACCGCCACGGCGCGCACGCGTCCACGGTGAGGCAGGCGGTGTCCGGGTGGGGCTCGTTGGCCGCCACCACGACGTCGTCCGCCGCGGCCGGCGCGGGCCAGCGCACCCAGCGCTGATCGAGGGACCCGTCGGCGGAGCCCCGGCCCAGCGCGGAGGCCCGCGCCGCACCCCAGGCCGAGCGTCGATCCCGGCGCCGCACGGCCCCGGCGTGCCGGGTGAGCACCGTCCGCCGGTCCGCGACGATCACGCGATTGACCGGCTCGACGTGCCCGTCCAGCACCGCGCAGGCCTCCGCGGCGCTCGCGGCCGTGAGCAGCCGGCGCGCGCTCGGCAGGCCGGTGTCGGCGCGGTCCCAGGCGGGGAACCGCATGCTCACCGGGCCGGCGCCGGGCACGTCCACGAGCCGCCCGCGCGGGGTGTGGGCCACCCGCACGTCCACGGGGTCGCCGCCGCGCACGTGCACCCGCTCGGTCCGGGCGTCGAGGACCTCCGGCCCCTCGGGGGCGTCCTCGAGGACCATCTCGAGCGAGGACACCATCGCCGAGGTCGTCACCCACGCGACGTGCTCGGACTGCCCCACATGCGGGACGCCCGGCACACCGGGGAAGGCCAGGCCGACGACGTCGACGCGGTCCCGGGGACGCTCGGCCTCCACCACGAGGCGCACCTGCTGGTAGACGCCGGGCAGCTCGAGCAGCCGGTGCGGGTCGGCGGCCACGAGCGGAGCGCCCTCGGCGCCGACGCGCACCGCCCAGGCGTTCGAGCCGTCCGCGTCGGGGCGCGGCGAGATCAGCGCCGCGGCGAGCGCGGGGAAGCGCTCGGCCAGCAGGGTGCGGAACAGGGCGGCCGGCGCGTTGGTCAGCCAGACGTTGTAGCCCAGGTGCAGGGCGAGCGCCGTGTGCGGGTCGAACGGCAGCGGCTTCACCCCGTGGGCGGCGAACTCGGGCGCGCGCCGGGCCCCGGCGTCCAGCCCCGCGTTCACGCCGTCGGCGAACCGGGTGAACCAGGCCCGGTCCTCCGCGTCGTCGAGGGCGTTGAACGCCTGGCGGGCCGCACCGTCCAGGTCCATCTGCCGGGCGGCGACGTCGTTCGCCACCGCCGGCGGGCCGAACACCTCGGCGCTCATGCCGGTGACCCGGCGGTGCTCGCAGTCGACCTGCCAGGCCCGCTCCGTCGCCACGTGCCACCCCTGGAGGTAGGCCAGCTCGGGCAGGGACGCGGCCACGAGCGTCGGCACGCCGTGCGCGTCCCGGTGGCAACGGCCCGCCACGTCACCCGTCGCCGTCCCGGTCCACGCGTCCGCGCTCATGCCGCGGCGTCCTGCCGGAGCTCCGCCAGCGCGCGGCGCAGCGGCGCGGCCACCGGGTTGGCCAGGCGACCGGCGTAGAGCAGCGAGCCCGACGGGTCCGTCAGGTCCACCATCTGCGTGGCGTTCCGCAGCTGCAACCGGTTCAGGCACGAGTGCGCGAAGTCCTCCGCGTCCAGGCCGAGGCGCTCCACATCCGCGAGCCCCAGGGCCGTGTACTCGGCGAGGACCCGCCCCACCACGGCGTAGAACTCCTCCGCCGGCAGCAGGGCGTCCGCGTCCATCACGTCGGCCAGATGGCGCAGCACGCCGTCCAGCATGTCCGTGAAGAAGGAGAGGGAGAGGTCCTCGTCGGTGAGGTCGATGCGGATGCGCCGGGTCTGCTCCGTGAGCGGGACGCCGTCCGCGCCGACCACCACCTCCTCCCCGATGTCCTTGAGGAAGGCGCCGGTGACCCGTCCCTCCCGCAGGCGGAGCACGATGTTCTCCCCGTGGGGCATGAACACGGTCGAGTAGGCGGCGGCCAGATGCACCAGCGGGGTCACGTAGGCCGTCACCACCCCGTGCAGCCACTGCGCCGCCGTCAGCCCCGAGCGCTCCACGAGCGCCCCCGCCACGGAGCGGCCCCCGCCGTCCCGGTGCAGCAGCGCCGCCATGGTCATGACCCGCTCGCCCTCCGCCAGGCGCGGCAGCGGACTCTCCCGCCACAGGGCGGCGAGCATCTTCGTGTGAGGACCCTTCGAGCCCACGGCATGGAAGGCGTCCCCGGTGTACCCGGCCGAGGCGTACTCCCGCAGCACCCCGAAGCCCCACCTCGCGAGCAGGGGGTCGGAGTCCACGAGGTCGGCCACCACCGCGTTGATCGCCGGGGTGACGGACATGTACGCGGGGGAGAGGCCGCGCACGAACCCCATGTTCTGCACGGACAACGCCGTCTTCAGCTGCGGGGCGTGCGGGTCGCTCGCGTTGAACAGGGTGCGCACCGCCTGCATGGCCGTGAACGCGTCCGGGTCTTCGCCCACGTGCACCAGCCGCCCCGCGGCGAGGTCGGGGGCGAACGCCACCTGGATCCGGTGCTCCCACTGCCACGGGTGCACCGGGATCAGCGTGTACGCCTCCGGATCGACGTCGAGCGCCGCCGCCCGCTCCGCCCACAGGCCCGCCACCGCCTCGGTGATCGGCGGGGGCGGCGCCGGCACGGCGGCGCCCGCGCTCGCGGTCTTGGGCCAGGTCCACCGTCCCCCGAGCTCGGAGGGGAACGCGAGCCACACCGGGTGCAGCGCCCGCCCGCCCTCGGGGGCGAACATCGCGTACTCCGTGGCCCCCCAGCCGATGCGGCCGTTGGTGGCCACGAAGCCCGGGTGTCCCTCGCTCATGGCGGCCTCCACCGCCGTGTAGTCCGCGTCCACCAGGTCGGCGGCGGACGGGCGCTCGCCGGCCAGGGTGTGGCACCGGGCGGCGAAGGTGGAGGCGAGCTCCTCGAGATAGACGTCCAGCGCCTCGCCGGCCAGCCCGAGCACCTCGGCCGCGTCGAGGACGAAGCGGTCGACGGCCACCGCGTCCGGATCCCCGGCACGGCACACCGAGTCCGGATCCACGCCGAGGTGCTCGAGCGGGAGGGCACGCGCGGTGAACGTCCACCGCACCCCGCCCAGGGTGAGCGTGTAGGCGTGGCGGCCGGCGTCGTCGACCCGCTCGCCGCGCACCGGCGTCAGGAGCCGCTCATGGGTGAACTCGCGGATCGCCTTGGCGACGAGCAGCCGGTGGGCGTGCCGGGCGGTCGGCGCCGTCAGCGCGTCCAGGCGGGACGGGGAGGACGGGGGGACGGGGGTCATGCGGACACCTGCCTGTCG
>NZ_JABFBA010000007.1:42799-55142 GCF_017168445.1 Micrococcus sp. KRD026
GAGGAGCGGGGGCTCGGGGAGGGTGAGGTCCAGCCCGGCGGCGAGGACGCCGATCCGGCTGGCAGTGAAGGACTCGGGCGTGGCGATCGAGAGCATCGCCGTCTTGGATCCCAGCGCCACGGGACCGAGCTCCGTGAACCCGGCGGCCAGGTTCTTCGCCCGGATGGCGGCGTTGCGCTCGTCCGGCTCGACGACGACGCGCCGCGCCCCCGGCTGGGCCAGGCACCAGCGCACCACCGCGGCCATCACCAGGTCCGTGGTCCCGGGCACCGGGGTGTCCGTCGGGGCGACGAGCACGTGCAGGCCGACGTCGCCGGGCGCGCCCGCATACCGTCCGGCCAGCTCCGAGTGGGCCGGGTCGTAGACCTCCACCAGGAAGGTCGCGGTCCCGTCCACGAGCCCCACGTGCGCGTGGTGGTGCGGGTGCGCGGCGATCGCCTCGTACTCGGCCACGACGTCGGCCAGACCCGCCTCCGTCATCTCCCAGTACACGGCGTGCGGGGACGTCACCCACCGGTGCAGCAGCGGATGGTCCTGCGCGCCCACGGGACGGAGCTCCACACGACGGGCCGCGCTCGCGGCCGCACCGTCCACGGTGGTCTGCGGCGGCGTCACGGCGCTCACCGGACGCCCGCCGCGACGGCACCGAAGTCCTGGAACGCGATCGACTCGGCCTGCGCGTAGACCTGGCGGCCGGCGATCGTGCTGAGGATGCGGCCGCTGTGCTCCGCCGCCATGCCCAGGTCCGGGCCGGTGAGACCCAGGGGCTGTTCGGCGGTGTTGTGCACGAAGATCCGGCGGCCGCTCACGTCGATCGCGTGGTCCGCGTTCGCCGTCGTCCGACCGTCCTCCGCGCGCAGCAGGTGCCGCACCGGCTCCAGGAACGGATGGTCCGGGTGGCGGTAGCCCGTGCCCGCGACGACACGGTCCACCACGTGCCCCCCGGTCACCCCGGTCTCCTCGTCGCGCAGGGTGACCTCCACCCGGGGCGCACCCGGGCCCGCGACCAGGCGGGCGTCCGTCACCGACGTGCCCGGCCACAGCCGGGCCGGGTCCAGCGGACCCACCTGGCGCTCGTACAGCGCGTGGTAGACGTCCTCGATCGTGTACTCGCTGATCCCCTTGTACAGGGACCGGTGGGATGCGTTGATCTCATCCCGCCGCGCCCGGGGCAGAGTGGCGAAGTGCCGCTCATAGTCCAGCGAGGTCAGCTCGAGCGTGAGCTGGCCGACCTCCATGCCGAAGAACCGGGGTGAGCGCGTGACCCACGTGAGGTCCGGGTGGCCCGCGTTCAGCAGGTCCAGGGCGCACTCCGCCGCCGACTGGCCGCTGCCCACCACCAGGACCGACCCGGCCCCGGCGATGTCCTCGCGACGGCCCATGTACTCACCCGTGTGCACCACGGGGGACGCGCCGACCCGGGCCGACTCCTCCGCGACGCGCGCGAGCGGCGCGGGCAGGGACGGCACCGTGCCCGTGCCCACCACCACGTGGTCGGCCCGGTGCGTGCTGGTCCCGGCCGCGGAGGCCGCCTCCACCACGAACTCGTCCGCCTGATCGTCCCACCGCACCGCCGTCACCGTGGTCGCGTAGGCGATGCCGGGCAGCTGGGCTGCCACCCACGCGCAGTAGTCCGAGAACTCCCGCCGCAGCGGGTACCAGGAACCCCGGATGTAGAAGCGGTGCAGCCGGCCCATCGCCTTGAGATACGCCAGGAACGAGTACGGGGAGGTCGGGTCCGCGAACGTCACCAGGTCCGCGAGGAACGGCACCTGGATCTGCGCGCCCGGCAGCATCATGCCCGGGTGCCACACGAACGCGTCGCGGCTCTCCACCACCTCCACCTCGACGTCGGGCAGCGGGTGGGCCAGCGCGGCCAGGCTCAGGTTGAACGGGCCCAGCCCGATCGCGAGCACGCGGCGGGGGGACGTGGACGCCGGGCTCATGCGCACACCTGCTCTCCGTGCTCGTCCACGCGCGCCGCGGACGGACGTGGCCCCGCCGAAGCGGGGAGCGTGCAGGACACGGCGACCGACGGGCCATGCGGACGGGTCCGCGCCACCCCGCGCCACCGATGACGGCTCGCCCGCACCGCGTCGACGTGCCGCAGCGCCGCCTCCTCCACGACGTCGACCAGCTCCTCCAGCTCGCCCGAGGTGACCGCGGGGTTCAGGATCGTGAACTTCAGATGGGGCACCCCGTCCACCACCGTCGTCGCGATCAGCGCGCGCCCGCCGGCCACGAGCTCCCGGTGCGTCGCCGCCTGCACCGCCGTGCACTCCTCCTCCGACAGTCCCTCGGCCCGCACCCGGAACAGCACTGTCACCAGCGTCGGATCCTCCAGCACCGCGAACGTCGGCCGGGCCCGCAGGATCCCGCACGCCTGCCGCGTGCGTTCGCGCGCCCCCGCGAACAGGGACACCACCGCCTCGGCCCCATGCTCACGCAGCGTCAGCCACAGCTTGAGCGAGTCGAACCGGCGGCTCGTCTGCAAGGACCGATCCGCCAGGTTCGGATGGACGCTGTCCTCCGGGTTCAGGTAGTCCGCATGCACCGTCACATGGCGCAGGCTCTCGGCGTCCCGCACCACCAGCGCGCTGCAGGCCAGCCCCACGTAGAACGTCTTGTGGAAGTCCATCGTCACCGAGTCCGCACGGTGCAGCCCCGGCAGCTCGTGGCGCGTCGCCGCGCTCGCGGCGAGGATCCCGCCCACGGCCGCGTCCGCATGGACCCACATCCCGTGGCGTTCGGCGACGTCGGCGATGGCCGGCAGCGGGTCGATGGCGCCGCGGTCGGTGGTCCCCAGCGTCGCGACGACGGCCATCGGCACGGCACCGGCGGCCACCTCACGTTCGACCGCCTCGGCCAGGGCCCCGGGGTCCAGACGCCCGGCGGCGTCGGTGGGGACGACGACCACGGCGTGGCGACCCAGCCCGAGCAGGCCGGCTGCCTTGGCGATGCTGTAGTGCGTGGCGGCGCTGACGAAGACGCGCAGCGAGCCGAGCACCTCGGCGGGCAGGTCGGCGAGCCCGGCGTGGCCGGTGAGGCGCTGCACGGCGCGGCCGCGGGCCAGCGTCATGGCCTGCAGGTTGGAGGCCGACCCTCCGGAGGTGAAGACGCCGTCGCCCGCGGCGAACCCGCACCAGCGTCCGACCTCGGCCAGGAGCCGCTGCTCCATGAGCGCCGCGGAGCGGGCCTGGTCCCAGGACTCGACCGCCGTGTTGAGCGCCCCGAGCACGGTGTCCGCTGCGGTGCTGGAGAGCAGGACCGGGCAGTTGAGGTGAGCGGCATAGCGCGGGTGGTGGTAGGCGGTGGTCTGGTGGGCGTAGAGCTCCGCGACCTCGGCGAGGGCGTCGTCGAGGCTGCCCGTCGGCTGCGAGAAGTCGACGGCGCCGACGGCGTCGGCCAGGTGCGTCGACGGGGTGTCCGGGTGGACCCCCGCGCGGTCGTAGGCGGTGTCGACGGCCACCCGGGCCGCCCTGCCGGTGGCGTCGAGGTAGGCGGCGGGATCGCCGAGTCCGAACAGGCGAGGGAGCATGGGAGGGCCTTCCGTGAGGGGGTCGTCGGCTCCGGGCGGCGTGCGCCACGGACGTCCCGCACAGTAGGGAAGCCTTACCTAAGAAAGCAAATACGCAACAATGACGTGACGTATTCAAAGGGAGGACTCCAGCAAAGGTGAGGCTCACCTATGCTGACCGGATGACGAGCTCCTCCGTCCTCCCCCCGCCTGCCGCCCGTCCCTCGCGTGTCGAGGCCCTGCAGATGAAGGCCTACCGCGGGCTCGCGGCCCTCGGCCAGGCGATGCCCGTTGACCGCGACGAGTATCCGCAGTGGACCATGACGGTCCGCGCCACGTGGCTGCTCGCCCCCCGGCTGCGTCGTCTCACGTTCGCCGCGGAGGAGTTCCGCACGTTCACCCCGCAGGGCTGCGACGAGTACTTCGGGCTGCTCACCCCGCCCCCGGGGCGGGCGCTCGTGATGCCCGATCCCGCGGCGCTCAATGCGCGGCGAGCGGTCGGGCGGATCCCCGAGGACGTGCGGCCGGATCTGCGGTGGTACACGGTCGCCGAGCACCGGCCCTCCGTCGGTGAGATCGACGTCGACGTCGTCGTGCACGACCATGCGGGCCCCGCCGGCACGTGGGCGCGCACCGCACGTCCGGGCGACGTCGCCGGCTTCCGCACCGGGACGGGCGCCTATCGTCTGCCGGCGGCGGGGGAGTCGCACCTCGTGGTGGGGGACGAGACCGCAGTCCCGAGCATCGCCGCCGCCCTCGCCGCGCAGCGTCGCACGCCGCGCGGGGGCCGGATGGACGTCGTCCTGGAGGTGCCCGGCCGTGACCACGTCCCCGCCCTCGAGGTCCCGGAGGGCGCCACGCTCACGGTCCTGCACCGCGGAGACGCCGTGCCGGGCGCCCTGCTCACGCCGCACCTCGAGGACCTCCCCGCCGCGCCCCGCGACCACGTGTGGGCGTGCGGCGAGCAGTCGCTCGCGACGGCGGCGCGGCGGGTGATCGTCCGCCGCGGCATCGCACCGAAGCGCGCGATCATGTTCAGCGGCTACTGGCGGGTGGACGGCCCGCGGCTCTGATCCCGTCCGACGGTCGGCGTCCGTGCTCCGAGCACGAGGCCGACCGCACGCCCCGGAACGACGAAGGGCCCCTCCGCCAGGAGGGGCCCTTCGTGTGTGGAGCGGATGACGAGATTCGAACTCGCGACCTCCACCTTGGCAAGGTGGCGCTCTAGCCAACTGAGCTACATCCGCCTGAGTCGATCGTCACGGATCGTCTCCGTGCGCGATACTGGGTTCGAACCAGTGACCTCTTCCGTGTCAGGGAAGCGCGCTACCGCTGCGCCAATCGCGCTCGTCCACCTCCGAGGAGGTGGTGAACATGCCGCCACTCCCGGTCGGAGAAGCCTGCGAGGTCGGGACGGGATTCGAACCCGCGTATACGGCTTTGCAGGCCGCTGCCTCGCCTCTCGGCCACCCGACCAGGGGTGAAGGTTGAGCGAGCGGATGACGAGATTCGAACTCGCGACCTCCACCTTGGCAAGGTGGCGCTCTAGCCAACTGAGCTACATCCGCGTGTCGGTGCCGCCGGGATCCGCTCCTCCGAGCCGCTCACCTGCGTTTTCCAACGAGAAAGAACTCTAGGCCATCTCCGCCCGGATGCAAAATCGGCGTCCGCTGGCGTGTCGGGCCACCCCGTCGGGGGTCCGGGGACCCTGCCAGAATGGCTGACCATGACCCAGCCACGCCTCGCGCATCAGACCCCCCACGGGCGCATGTACGCGCGCTCCCTCTCGGGCCTGCCCGAGGTCCCGTCCATCACCACCGTGATCGGCATGGAGAAGACGGACCTGGACGGCTGGGTCGGGTGGATGGCGGCCCAGTCCGTGACCCAGGATCCGCGCCTGGCGGAATCCGTGGGCTCCGCCGCGCGCCTGAAGCAGGTGGCCCGGCAGTCCGCCGACGCCGCCGCCCGCTACCGGGACGCCGCGGCCGAGCGCGGGGACCGCGTGCACGACTACGCCGAGCAGGTGGCCCAGCGCGCCCTCGGCCGCCCCCACACCATGGCGGAGGCCCGGGCCCGGCTGATCGAGCACGGCGAGGGCGCCTACGCGGACCGCTTCGACGAGTGGTGGGACCTCTACGACGTCCGGCCGATCGCGGCCGAGATCACCGTCTGGAACCACACGGTGGGCTACGCGGGCACGCTGGACCTCGTCGCCCGGATCGGCGGCCGGCTGTGCCTGATCGACTACAAGACGAAGGGCACGGGGCGGGACGGACGGGTCAAGGCGCTCGATCCCAAGGTGGTCATGCAGCTGACCGCCGGCCTGAAGGCGGAGGAGTCCCTGGTGGACCCCGAGGCCGGCACCTGGGAAGAGTGGCGGCACGGCCAGGCCGAGATGCTGCTCGGCGTCGCCCTGGGGGAGACCGAGGTCGCCGTGCACCAGGCCAACCCCGGTGTGCTGCCCCGCCACTGGCACAAGTTCTGGGCCCTGCGCCAGGTCTGGAAGCACGCGCAGGCCGTGGACGACGCCGGCCCCGCGCTCCGCGTCATCGGCCCGCCTCCGCCGTCGGTCCCGGCGTCGGCGGCCACCGGTCTGCAGGCCGTGCGTACCGCGGCGTTCGGCGGCGGCTCCCATGCCGCCCCGGACGTGGCGCCCGACGGGTCGTCGTCGCGCCCGGCGTCCGCCGCCGAGGGCGGCGATAGGGTGACGGCGTGACCGTCCTGCCCGTCCGCACCGTCCCCGACCCCGTCCTGCGCACCGCCGCGTCGCCCGTGCCCCCGGGCGCGGATGTGCGCGCCCTCGTGGCGGACATGATCGAGACGATGCACGCCGTCGGGGGCGTGGGCCTGGCCGCGCCCCAGGTGGGCGTGGGTCTGCGGGTCTTCGTGTTCGACGTCGCCGGCGTCGCCGGGCACGTGGTCAATCCCGTGCTCGAGACCGCCGGGCAGGCGCTGCGGGAGCCGGGCGAGGGGTGTCTGTCCGTGCCGGGGCTGCGATACCACCCGGTGCGCGCCGCCGAGGCCGTCGTCCGCGGCACCGACGTCGACGGGAACCCGGTGGAGCACCGGGGGACCGGCCTGCTCGCCCGCTGCCTGCAGCACGAGACCGACCACCTCGACGGGATCCTCTACGTCGACCGCCTCGACGGCGAGGAACGCCGTGAGGCCCGCCGCCGCATGCGCGCCGGCGAGGTGGACCGCGCCGCTCGCCGCATCGGGGCCGCGCGCGCCGCCGCCGTCAGCTCGGCTTTCGGCGCCCCCGCCGCCGGAACAGGAGCCGCCCGATGACCGCTCCGACGCCCCTGCGCGTGCTCTACGCCGGCACGCCCGAGACCGCCGTGCCCGTGCTGCGCGCCCTGCTCGACTCGCCCCACGAGGTCGTCGGCGTGCTCACCCGGCCGGACGCCCCGGTCGGGCGCCGGCGGGTGCTGACCCCGTCGCCGGTCGCGGTCGTGGCCGAGGAGGCCGGCCTGCCCGTGCTCAAGGCCGACCGACTCCGCGGACCCGAGGGTGCCAATGTCCGCCAGGCGATCCGCGCGCTCGAGGCGGACGTGGCCGTCGTCGTCGCCTACGGGGCGCTCGTGCCCGCCGAGGCCCTGCAGATCCCGCGCCACGGCTGGCTCAACCTGCACTTCTCCGCGCTGCCGGCCTACCGCGGCGCCGCCCCCGTCCAGCGCGCCGTGATGGCCGGAGAGACCGAGATCGCCGCCGACGTGTTCCAGCTCGAAGAGGGCCTGGACACCGGCCCCGTCTTCGCCCGGCTCACCCGCCCCGTCGCGGCCGACGAGACCGCCGGGGCCGTGCTCACCGACCTCGCCGAGCGCGGCGGCCCGCTCGTGATCGACGTGCTCGACCGCCTGGCGGCCGGCACCGCGACGGCCACGCCACAGCGCGGCGAACCCTCCCACGCGCCGAAGCTCACGGCCGCAGACGGCCTGGTGGACCCCGCCCGCCCGGCCGCCGAGGTGGCCGCCCGGATCAACGGCGTCACCCCCGAGCCCGGCGCCTGGGGCTGGCTGACCGCGGACGACGGCGCCGCCCCGGCCCGTTTCAAGCTCGACGGCGTCGCCCCGGTCAGCGCCGGCGACGACGGCTGGCCCGCCGCCCTCGATGCCGCGGCTCCCGGGCAGATCCTGGTGGCCGCGAAGGCCGCCTGGCTGCGCACCGCCGGCGGGGCCGTCCGGCTCTCCCGCGTCCAGCCGGCGGGCAGGAAGCTGATGCCGGCCGCCGACTGGGCGCGCGGCGCCGCCGCCGGGGCCGCACTGCTGGCCGGGGAGGCGCTCGCCCACCACGAAGAACAGGCCCACCGGGAGGCCGCCGCCCGGGCCGCGGCACGCGAGGCCGCGCGGAACGCCACGGCACAGGACGAGGAGGCGCGCGCATGAGCCGCGAGAGACAGCCAGGACAGGGCCGGGGCGAGCGAGGGGCCCGCGGAGAACGCGGCCGCGCACCCCGGCCAGACCCCCAGGACCGCCGGGATGCGCAGGGGCGCACCCGCAACCGGGGTCGCTCCGGCGCCGGGCGGAAGTACTCGGCGCAGGCGCCGTCGCAGCGCTCCCGCACCGCCGACCCGGCGCGCCGCGTCGCGTTCGGGGTGGTCCGCTCCGTCCACGCCGAGGACGCGTACGCGAACCTGGTCCTCCCGGCGCGCATCCGCCAGGCCCGCCTCGACCGGCGCGACGCCGGCTTCGCCACCGAACTCGCCTACGGCACCCTGCGCGGGCTCGGCCTGTACGACGCGATCCTGACCCGCTGCGTGGACCGCCCGCTCGAGAAGATCGACCCACCCGTGCTCGACGCCCTGCGGCTCGGCGCCCACCAGCTGCTGGGCATGCGCGTGCCCGCCCACGCCGCCCTCGACGCCACCGTCTCCCTCGTGCGCGCCGAGATCGGGGCCGGCGCCTCCGGGTTTGTGAACGCGGTGCTGCGTCGGGTCGCCGAACGCCCCCTCGAGGAGTGGCTGGCCGACGTCGCCCCTGCCGACGGCGGCGACGCCGCCCTGGCCGTCCGTGCCTCGCACCCGGTGTGGATCGTCCGCGCGCTGCGCCAGGCCCTGGCCGCCCACCGCGGCACCCGCCACATCGCCGACCGCGACGCCGAGCTGGCCGCCCTGCTCGAGGCGGACAACGCCCCGCCCGTGGTCAACCTCGTCGCCCTGCCCGTGGCCGGTGGGGCCGAGGCGCTCGCCGCGGCCCTCGACGACGGCGCCGAACCCGGGCCGCTGGCCCCGGACTCCGCCCTGCACTCCGGCGGCGACGCCGGCCGTCTGCCCGGGGTGCGCGAGGGCGTGCTCCGCGTCCAGGACGCCGGCTCCCAGCTCACCGCCCGTGCCCTGGCCCAGGCACCCGTCCCCGCGGCCGAGGGGCGGGCCGAGCGCTGGCTCGACCTGTGCGCCGGCCCTGGCGGCAAGGCGGCCCTGCTGGCCGCCCTCGCCGCCGAGCGGGGGGCGACGCTCGTGGCCAACGAGGTCGCCCCGCACCGCGCCGACCTCGTCCGGCAGGCACTCGCCGCCGTGCCCGCCGACGCCTGGACCGTCCGGGCCGGGGACGGCCGCACGATCGCCGACGCCCCCGAGGCGGCCCCGGCGTTCGACCGCGTCCTCGTGGACGCCCCCTGCACCGGCCTCGGTGCGCTGCGCCGCCGACCCGAGTCGCGCTGGCGCCGCACCCCGGCCGACCTCGCCGAGCTCACCGGTCTGCAGGCCGAGCTGCTCGACGCGGCGGTCGCCGTCCTGGCCCCCGGCGGGGTGCTCGCCTATGTCACCTGCTCCCCGCACGTCGCGGAGACCGTCGTCCAGGTCCAGGACCTCGTGCGCCGCCACCCCGAGCTGGAGCTGCTCGACGCCCGCACCGCCCTCGACGCCGTCGCGCTCGACGACCTGCGCCTGGACGAGGCAGAACCCGCCGGCGCGCCGGAGCCGGGAGACGTGGTCGCCTGCACGGCTCAGCTCTGGCCGCACCGGCACGGCACCGACGCCATGTTCCTGGCCCTGCTGCGCGCCCCCGGCGCCTGACCGAGAGGACCCGACCATGACCGCCCGCGCCCCGCGCCTGCACCCCTCGATCCTGTCTGCGGACTTCGCCCGCCTCGCCGACGAGCTGGCCCGCATCCCCAGTGCGGACGCGGTGCACGTGGACGTCATGGACAACCACTTCGTCCCGAACCTCACCCTCGGCCTGCCCGTGGTCGAGGCGATCCGACGCGCCACGGACCTGCCGCTGGACATCCACCTGATGATCGAGGATGCCGACCGCTGGGCGCCCGGCTACGCGGAGGCGGGGGCCGAGTCCGTGACCTTCCACGCCGAGGCCTCGGCGGCGCCCGTCCGGCTGGCCCGGGAGCTGCGCGCGGCCGGAGCGAAGGCCGGCATGGCGCTGCGGCCGGCGACCGCGGTCGAGCCCTACCTGGACATGCTCCCGGAGCTGGACATGCTCCTGCTGATGACCGTGGAGCCCGGCTTCGGGGGGCAGGCGTTCCTCGACGTCGTGCTGCCGAAGATCAGCCGGGCCCGCCGCGCCCTCGACGGCGGGCCCGCCCCGTTGGCCCTCCAGGTCGACGGCGGCGTGAATCGGGAGACCATCGAGCGTGCGGCCGAGGCCGGGGCGGACGTGTTCGTGGCCGGCTCCGCGGTGTTCGGCGCCGAGGACCCCGACGCCGCGCTCGTCGGCCTGCGCACCGCCGCCGCCCGCGCCTGCCACTGAGCCCTGCGACGCGGTCGCCCGCCCGCCGCGCCGGACGTCGCCCGGCGACGTCCGGCGCTCCCGGCCGGCCGGGCGTGCGATACTGCTGGACAGCAACGTGCTCCGAGATGCGGTGGAAGTCCGCACCGGCGGTGACAGCCCGCTAACCGCGCGGCCCGTCCTCATCCGAGGCGGTGCCGAGCGGCCTGACCGGTGGAATTCCGGTGCCGACCGTACAGTCGGGATGGGAGAGGCACGCGGCGGAGCCGTTCCGCGCCCTGCGCGGGAGGGCTGCGGAGCGCACCCCTCGGAGTCCCGATCCGAGGAGGTGGCGTCACGGTCATGGACTGGCTGGTGGACGCGTTCAACTGGACCATCCCGGTCGCCGGCGGCGGCCTGCTCATGCGCGAGGTGCTGGGCAACGTCTTCGGCCTCGCCTCCGCCCTGGGCGGCATGGCGCGCAGGGTCTGGGCCTGGCCCGTGGGCATCCTCGGCAACCTCATCCTCCTGACGGTCTTCCTCGCCTCCCTGTTCACGGGGGCCGATCACGCCACCCTGCTCGGCCAGGCCGGCCGACAGGTCATGTTCATCGCCGTCTCCGTCTACGGCTGGGCGCGCTGGCGTCAGGCCCGCCGGGGCCACGCCGAGGACGCTCCCGCCATCACCCCGGAGTGGGCCGGCTGGCGCGGGCGCGTGTTCCTCGTGACGGCCATGGCGGTCGGCACCGTCGCCCTCACCCCCGTGTTCCGCGCGCTGGGTTCGTGGGAGCCGGTGTGGGCGGACGCCTGGACGTTCGTGGGATCGCTGCTGGCGACCTACGGCATGGCGCGCGGCTGGGTGGAGTTCTGGCTGATCTGGGTGGCCGTGGACGTCGTCGGCGTGCCCCTGCTGTGGAGCACCGGCTACTACGCCTCGGCCGTGATGTACGCCTTCTACGGCGCCTTCACCCTGATCGGCTTCTTCGTGTGGCTGCGCGCCACAGACCGGGACAAGCCCGCCGTGGAGACGCTGCTGCCGGACGGCCCCGAGGGGGACGTCGCCCGATGAACGCCGCCGAGACCCCGTCCGCCGACCCCATGGACCTCGCCGTCGGCGCCGCGCTGCGCGGCGTGCGCGGCGCCAACCCCCTCGTCGGGGCCGTCCTGACCGACGCGGCCGGCCGCATCCTGGCCGTCGGGCACCACCGCGGACGGGGGACCGCCCACGCCGAGGTCGACGCCCTGACCCGCTGGCGGGCCGCCCGCGCCGCGGATCCGGCCCTGGCTGCCCTCGACCACGCCGGCCTGACGCTGCACGTCACCCTCGAGCCCTGTGACCACACCGGCAGCACCGGCCCCTGCTCGCAGGCCGTCCTGGACGCGGGGATCGGCGCACTGCGCTACGCCGTCGCGGACCCCACCGGCCACGACGGCGGCGGCGCGGCCCGCCTCGCCGCGCACGGGGTGCACGTCACCGGCCCCACCGGCGAGGCGGCCGCCCTCGCGCTCACCGCCCGCTGGCGCGAGGTCCGCGACGCGGGCCGCCCGTGGGTGACCGGACACCTCGCCCAGTCCCTCGACGGCCACGCCGCGGCCGCCGACGGCACGAGCCAGTGGATCACCGGCCCGGACTCCCGCGTCCACGCCCACGAGGTGCGCTCCCGCGTCGACGCCATCGTCGTCGGCACGGGGACCGTGCTGGCCGACGACCCTCGCCTCACCGCCCGTGACGCCGCCGGCGCCGAACTCGCGCACCAGCCCGTGCCCGTCGTCCAGGGTCACCGGCCCGTGCCCGACGGCGCCGCCCTGCGCGCTCACCCGGTCCTGCTGCACGTGCCGGACCACGACCCGCACGCCGTCCTCGCCGCGCTCGCCGCCCATCCCGGGCCCTGGCCCCACGGCCGCCGTGCCGAGCACGTGCTCATCGAGGGCGGGCCCCGCGTGCTCGGCGCGTGGCTGCGCGCCGGCCTCGTGGACGAGCTCATGGTCTACACCGCGCCCCTGCTGCTCGGCCCGGGCCGCGCCGCCGTCGCCGGCCTGGACGTCGCCACGCTGTCCGAGGGACCGCGCTGGCACCCCGACCCCGCGGAGGGCGGCCCCGCCCGGGCCCTCGGCGACGACGTCTGGACCCACCTGAGCCCGGTGCCGGCCCCGCGCCTGCCCACCGC
>NZ_JABFBA010000007.1:55242-58327 GCF_017168445.1 Micrococcus sp. KRD026
CCCCGACCCGTTTCCAGGAGGACTGAGTGTTCACCGGCATCGTCACCCATCTCGGCACCGTCGTCGCCCTCGAGCACGACGCGGCCGCCGACACCGCCCTGCTGACCCTCGACGCCGGCCGCGCCCTCGACGGGCTGCCCGCCGGCGGCTCGCTCGCCGTCGACGGCGTGTGCCTCACGGCCCTCGACGGACCCACGGAGCGCCCCGGCGTGTTCCGTGCCGACCTCATGGGCCAGACGCTGCGGATGACCAGCCTCGGCGACCGCGCCCCGGGGGACCGGGTCAACCTCGAGCGCTGCCTGCGCCCCACCGACCACCTGGACGGGCACGTGGTCCAGGGCCACGTGGACGGGACCGGCGAGGTCCTCGCGGTCACCCCGCACGGGGCCTGGACCACCCTGCGCATCGGCCTGCCCGCCCGCCTGGCCCGCTACGTCCCCGCGCAGGGGGCCATCGCCCTGCAGGGCGTCTCCCTCACCGTCACCGCCGTCTCCGACCCGGGCGCGGCCGCGCACTGGTTCGAGATCGGCATCATCCCGGCCACGCTCGAGGCCACCACCCTGGGCGCCCTGCGGCCGGGCGACCGCGTCAACCTCGAGACCGACGTGCTCGCCCGGTACGCCGAGCGTCTCGCGCTCATCCCGTCCGCCCCCGCCGCACCCACCGAGGAGGCCCGCCCGTGAGCGAGCACATCCGTCTGGACCCCGTCCCCGCGGCGATCGCCGCGATCGCCGCCGGCCGGCCCGTCGTCGTCGTGGACGACGCCGACCGCGAGAACGAGGGAGACCTGATCTACGCGGCCGCCCTGGCCACCGACGAGGTCACCGCCTTCACCGTCCGGCACACCTCGGGCGTCATCTGCGCGCCCCTGCCGGCCGGCCTGGCCGACCGCCTGGCCCTGTCGCCCATGACCACCGTCAACGAGGACCCCAAGGGCACCGCCTACACCGTGAGCGTGGACGCCGCCGCCGGCGTCACCACCGGCATCTCCGCCGCCGACCGCACCCGCACCCTCCGCCTGCTCGCCGACCCCGGTGCCGCCCCCGGCGACCTGACCCGGCCCGGTCATGTGTTCCCCCTGCGCGCCGTCCCCGGCGGCGTCCGGGCCCGCCGCGGCCACACCGAGGCCGGCGTCGAACTGTGCCGCCTGGCCGGCGTCGCGCCCGTGGCCGCCATCGCCGAGCTCGTCCACGACGACGGCACCATGATGCGCCTGCCCGCCCTGCGGGAGTTCTCCGACGAGCACGGCCTCGTGCTCATCTCCATCGAGGACCTCGTGGCCCACCTGGAGGAGACGACGCCGACCCTGACCGCCGTCCCCGCCGAGGCCACCCTGCCGACCC
Organism: Micrococcus sp. KRD026; assembly: GCF_017168445.1. Lineage (NCBI taxonomy): Bacteria > Bacillati > Actinomycetota > Actinomycetes > Micrococcales > Micrococcaceae > Micrococcus > Micrococcus sp. KRD026. Next base: position 56,586 of record NZ_JABFBA010000007.1, read on the forward strand.
GGCACGGCCTGTTCCGCGTGAGCGTGCACGTGGACGCCGAGACCGGGGCCGAGCACCTGCTGCTCGTGGCGGGGGAGACCGACCCGGAGCCTCCCCTCACCGTCCGCGTGCACTCGGAGTGCCTCACCGGCGACGTCCTCGGCTCCCTGCGCTGCGACTGCGGCCCCCAGCTCGAGGACGCCCTCGCCCGCGCGGCGGCCGAGGGCGGCGCCGTCCTCTACCTCCGGGGCCACGAAGGACGCGGCATCGGCCTGGCCAACAAGATCCGCGCCTACCGGCTCCAGGAGGAGGGGATGGACACCGTCGAGGCCAACCTCGCCCTCGGTCTGCCCGCCGAGGCGCGCGACTGGGCCGGGGCCGCCGCCGTCCTCACGGCTGCCGGCTATCGGCGCATCCGCCTCGTCACCAACAACCCCGCGAAGGTCGCGGGGCTGCGGGCGGCCGGCATCGACGTCGTCGAGCGTGTCCCGGCCCCCACGCCCGTCACCGAGCACAACGTCGTCTACCTGCGCACCAAGCGGGACCGGATGGCCCACGCCCTGGCGGACCGCGTGCTCGAACCGCCGACGGCCACCGGCGGACCCGCCACGCCGGCCGACGACCCGACCACCGACCCGACCCACCCCACCCACCAGGAGGACACCCCATGAGCGGCGCCGGAGCCCCGACCTTCACCCCCGACCCCGCCGCTGCGAGCGGCCTGAACGTGGCGATCGTCGCCGCCCAGTGGCACACGGAGATCATGGACGGGCTGATCGCCGGGGCGCAGGCCGCCGCGGCGGATTTGGGCCTGGAGCCCGTGCTCGTGCGCGTGCCCGGCACCGTCGAGCTCACCGTCGCTGCGGCGCGGCTGGCGGAGCGCTTCGACGCCGTCGTGGTCCTCGGCGTCGTGGTGCGCGGGGGCACCCCGCACTTCGACTACGTGTGCCAGTCCGTGACCCAGGGCGTGACGGAGGTCTCGGTGCGCACCGGCGTTCCCGTGGGCTTCGGCGTGCTCACCGTGGACACCGAGCAGCAGGCCCGCGACCGGGCAGGCCTGCCCGGATCCCGCGAGGACAAGGGCCGCGAGGCCCTCGAGGCGGCGGTGCTCACCGAGCTCGCGCTGCGCTCGGTGAAGCTGCGGGACTGAGGTGGCCGGGCGGGGCGGCCTGCCGGGTCGGCTGCTCTCGACGGGGGCCCTGTCCCCAGGGCCGGTGGGGTGAGCGCAGGCCGGTCAGCCGGGCCCGTTCGGAACGCCGGCAGCCCCGCGCCGTCATGGATGGGCTCATCAGGGCCTCCCCGTCGCGGGGGACCCGACGGTCGAGGCGGAGACGCGACGCCCCCGCCCTTCGTTTCGCTCGCGGCCTCCTCGGTCCGTCGTCCACTGCCCCGACCGTCAGGGCGGGCCGTTGACCCCCAACGCGTTCACCGCCGCAGACGGGTGATCTATGCGGCCCGCCCCGCCTCGGACGACTGCGTCGGGGTGCACGGAGCCTGCCGCAGCGTGGCCGCGTTCAAACAGTCCATGGCCCTGCTGGGAGCTGCGCGAGACCGGGCTGCTGCTCACCCCCCTGGTGCCGGCCCGCTCCATCGTCCCCGGTGCACGTCTGGCCTGCGACTGGCTGGGCCACTATGAGAAGCGCGAACCCGTCGCCTCCGCCTACGCCGACCTGGCCGGCCTCATCTTCGAAAGGATCACCGCATGAACGAGAAGCAGCTTGAGCCCGACCTGAGTCTGCGAGCACAGCGACGCAAGCCCACCC
>NZ_JABFBA010000066.1:0-503 GCF_017168445.1 Micrococcus sp. KRD026
GTACAAATCCCATTAACAAATTGACGATAGCAGTGAGTACTAATCCAAGAACTAAGAATATCCGAGCATTGCTACGATCACTTACAGTACCCATAAAGAACTTACTAAATCCATATGCGATGGAAACAGCAGAAAGTGCAAAACCTAGTTCCGCTTTTGTAAAACCTTGCTCTTGCAATGCCGGCATCGCTAATGAAAAGTTTTTACGTAATAAATAGTACCCAGCGTAACCGATGAAAATACCAAGAAATACTTGGAAACGTAATCGTTTATAGGTATCATCTATCTGATTTTCTGGCAAAGGCTTAATATGCTTTGCAGGTTTAAGAAAATTCATGAAATCCTCCTTAATATGTATTTATATGCATTTTGTGCGATAAACTTATATTAGACATGTATGAAATCGTTGTCAATATACTTTTGTGAAGTCTTGCAGATTTAGTTTTTGAAGTATTTTATAAACATTTAGAAAAAATAAATTGCCACACATAAATTTATAATTA
>NZ_JABFBA010000067.1:0-543 GCF_017168445.1 Micrococcus sp. KRD026
AATATCCAATAAATGGTCATATTGATTGTTTAATTGCGCGATTGAAGTGTGTTAATGATACTTCGGTCGTGCTTTTTTATATTCAAAATCAAAAAATCGGACAGATAAAAAGTAAAATACTTTTTCCATCAGTCCGATTTATTATAGAACCATAAATCATTAGTAGTTCTTTATTATTTTTGTTTCACTCATTTTTAAAATCACAAAGATAATTGTAACTTAAATGATGATGCGTTATTAAAAAAAACGATACTTCGTTTCAATGACTGAATTAAATAAAAAATAAACACCTCGCAAAAGAAAGTAGTCCTTTCTTATGGTGAGGTGTTTATTTGTCGACAACTTGATTATGATTGTTTCATTTTTTGAATATGCTCATAATCAGGTGTAGCATACAAAGTTTTTTGATTGTCATATGTTACAAACCCAGGCTTTGCACCTGATGGTTTGTGCACATTTTTAATTAACGTGTAATCAACAGGTATTTGTCCAGAATTACCAGCTTTTGAAAAATATCCTGCTAACATAGCCGCTTCCTTGATT
>NZ_JABFBA010000068.1:0-380 GCF_017168445.1 Micrococcus sp. KRD026
TGTTAATACCATTGAACTTAGCGGTGTCATACCTGTAACAGGAATCACTAGTCCTAAAATGACCGCTAATGCATATGGATTGTTATCACCTACCGCAGTAACAGCACTACCTATTTGTTTTAATGTTGCTAGCACACCAGGTGTAATGATTGATGCAAGTCCGAAAGCAATTGCTGGTGCAAATAAGATCACCACAATTAAGTCCAAGCCTTCTGGAACTTTCTTTTCAATCCATTTAATTAAAAAAGCTACGCCATAAGCTGCAATGAATGCTGGTAATAATTTAAAGTCATGTAATACTAAACCAACAATGACCGCAAATACTGGTGCAACGCCTAAGTTTAAGCACGTTAGAATACCTACTGCGATACCGCTTAAAC
>NZ_JABFBA010000069.1:0-415 GCF_017168445.1 Micrococcus sp. KRD026
GGTATACGTGAGACAGAAGATATAGTAGAGAAGATTGGTGTTGAACGCTCTAGAAAGGCTCTTAGCCAAGCAGACTTAATTTTATTTGTATTAAACAATAACGAAGCATTGACTCAAGAAGATTACACATTATATGAAGTGGTTAAAAATGAAGATGTAATCGTAATTGTTAATAAAATGGATTTAGAGCAAAATATAGATATTAATGAAGTTAAAGATATGATAGGCGATACGCCATTAATTCAAACTTCAATGTTAAAACAAGAAGGTATTGATGAATTAGAAATACAAATTCGAGATTTGTTCTTTGGTGGAGAAGTACAAAATCAAGATATGACTTATGTTTCTAATTCAAGACATATTTCATTATTAAAACAAGCAAGACAAACGATACAAGATGCGATTGATGCAGCAG
>NZ_JABFBA010000070.1:0-447 GCF_017168445.1 Micrococcus sp. KRD026
TTATTCTTCTAATGCTCTGTGTGAAGCATTTACTCGACCTTGTTTATCAATTTCAGTAATCTTAACTTCAATTGTGTCACCGATTTTTAATACATCTTCCACTTTTTCAATTCTATTTTTTGAAATTTGTGAAATGTGAAGCAACGCATCTTTACCCGGGAATAGGCCTACAAACGCACCGTATTTTTCAATACGTTTAACAGTGGCTTGATAAGTTTGACCTACTTCCGCTTCACGTGTAATTTCCTCAATGATTTCACGAGCACGATTTATCATAGCTTGATCAACGGCCCCAATAAAGATAGTACCATCTTGTTCAATATCTAATTTAACGCCTGTTTCATCAATAATTTCGTTAATTTTTTTACCACCAGGTCCGATAACATCTCTAATCTTATCTGGTTTAATTGTCATAGTTACAACTTTTGGCGCGTAAGCACTTAATTC
>NZ_JABFBA010000071.1:0-254 GCF_017168445.1 Micrococcus sp. KRD026
GTGTGTAGAACAGCCGGCGGGCGGTCGCCATGATCCGCTCACGAGCTCCCGTGGACCTCGCAGGCGACCGGTTCGGCGCAGTGGCCTGGGCTTCGGGGATGACTGCCATCATGCGCACCATGCTAGATGTAGGAGGTCATGACGTTGTTGACTCGGGCCGGGGCCAACGAGGCCGGCGGGGCGTTCCCGCAGGAGGTATGAGGCCGATGGTAGTTGTAGTGGTTCACCCACACGGCCAGGGCCTCACGCCGAGC
>NZ_JABFBA010000072.1:0-1272 GCF_017168445.1 Micrococcus sp. KRD026
GATGTTTATAAGAGACAGGCGGGGGAGGATCAGCGGATCACCAGGACGGGGCCGGTGATGATCTCGCGGGCGTCGAAGCCGGCGTCGTGGATCATCTCGGTGGCCGTGGAGTTGAACGGGCGGGAGGAACTGTGGCGGGCGTCGGCCCAGAGCGACCAGTCGCCGTCCATGCCGTCGTAGTCGCCGGGGTTGTAGACCTCAGCGGTGGCGCCCAGCAGGCGGTCGACGTCGGCGGGGATGGTGTGGAGCTCGACGTCGGCGGTGGTGCCGTCGGGGTGGATCATCATGGCCTTGGTCATCGGAGTCCCTTTCGTCGGGGGTGCGGGGGTCCGGGTGACCCCTGCTGATGTGTATAACCATACACGCGCAAGATTGACGGCGCAACAGGGGCGTGGGATTCGTGGGTGGCCCCGGCGCGGCCGGGGCGGGCGGGCCGCGGGGCCCGCCCGCCCGTGGGGCTCAGTCGTCGAGGCCGAGCCGCTCGCGCAGAGCCTTGGTGGGGGGCAGGTAGGTCTCCCCGTCGTCGGCCAGGTCGCCGGTGATCAGCACCGGGCCGACGATGACGTCGTCCGGGGCGAGGATGGTCAGCTCGTGGACGATCCGGTGACCCTTGGAGTTGACCGGCAGGCCGGCGATCTTGCCCTCCTCGTTGAGCCAGATGGTGTGGTCGCCATCGTCGGAGGACAGGGCCTCCACGTAGCCGCCGACGTGCTGCTGGAAGTCCTCCAGGCCGTTGACCTGCTCCTCGGTGACGTCGCCGGTGGGGGTGATCAGGATTGCGTTGGCCATGATGGCTGTCCCTTCTATGGGGTGCGGGGATCCGGGTGATCCCTGCTGACGTGTCTAACCATACACATACGCGGGCGTATGTGCAACACCCTGCATCGCATCAGCCGCCGGCTGTGCCACGGATGCAGCCGGCCCCGCATCTCCGCGACACGTCCCCGGCGTGCCGCGAGCGCGGGGCCAGGGTGGGCCCCGCGCTCGCGGGCGGGGGGGGTCAGCCCAGGGCGGTACCGAGCTCGTGGTGGGCGACCTTGTCCAGGGCCGCGACCAGCTCGGGGTGCAGCTGGGTGATTCTCCACAATTCCATGTCTGACATGGAGTGATTCACACGCGCCCCGCCATGTGACAGCTATGTGACAGATCCTGCGAGCCCGCCCAGCGCTACCCGTAGCACGCCCCCTCGCCGCCACACGGTGGCTAGCCCCCTTCGTCCCGCCTGCCCTCTCCCGCCAGAGTCGCCAGCCGACGCGTTGGCAACTACCGCTC
>NZ_JABFBA010000073.1:0-12796 GCF_017168445.1 Micrococcus sp. KRD026
CAGCTCTTCGGCAGCCAGGCGTCGTAGACCGAGGCGACCATGGCGCTCCGGGAGGGGGCGCCCAGACGGGCCACCTGCTCATCCAGCCAACCCCGCTGCTCCTGATCCAGGCGCAGCTGCACCTGCACGCCCCCCTGGCCGCGCGCGGCACCTCGGCGCCCACGCGGCATCCCCCCGTCCCCACGCGGCTTGTGCCCGCAGGCCGCCCAGAGCTGATCGTCGCTGAGCTCGTCGAACGCGTCGATCAGCAGGTCCGTGTAGGTCCGATGCCGCTTGGCGGCCGCGGTCCGCAACCGATCCAGGACCGGGACGGGGAGGTAGACGGCCGTGTTGCGCACGACCAGCTCTTCCTCTTCGGGGACGTCCACACGGTCCAGCTCGACCACCTGCGCGCCTTCCTGCGGGACCGCGCGCCTCACGTCTGGCATCAGTTCCGGTGCGGTCTCTCGCGTGGCGACAAGCATCGTTTCCGGTGTGGTGTCCTGCGTGGATTCCGGTGTGGCATCTGGCGTGGTTTCTGGCATGGCGTATGGCACAGAGTCGACCTTCTCCGCCCGCTTCTTCTTGCCCCGGCCACGCGCGTTGAACACAGCGCCGAGTCCGTCTGCTCGATTGGGGGTCTCCATCTCAGGCGTCCTCCTCCTCGTCCCGGCCCAGAGCGCTCAGGCGTCCCAGAATCTCCTGGGCCAGTGCGGCGTAGTCCCCTGCCAGGCCATCCATGGTCGACGCATGGAAGGTCGAGGCTTCACCGGCCTTGATGCGCGCGAAGCGCTCTCGGTGAGCGCGGGCCACATCGCTCTCGAGCTCGTGCACCAGGCGTCCGCTCTTGCGCAGGTCCTGGGCGGCGCCGGCAGCGTGCCGAATACGGGCGGTGAAGACGGCCTCGTCGAAGGCCAGCCCCTGGAGCATCTGCTCGAGCGCCTGGCGGGCCTCTCGCTCGATCTTCACGGCGCGCGCCTCCACGTCGAACAGCGCCAGGCCCAACAGCTGCACGTCGGGGTTCGTGGTCTCGTGAACGGCCTGGAAGCGCTCGGCCGTCACAGCGACGCCGTCAAGGGAGCGGAGATCCGTCTTGGAGACGATGACCACGCCCTCGGCGACGCTGAAGGCGGCCTCGACCAGGGCGCGGTCTCCCGGGGGCGTGTCGATGACGACCAGGTCCCACTCCTCCATGACCTGGCTCAGGCTCCGGTGCAGAAGAGCCCCGAGGGGCGGGGCGTCGTAGCCGCGTGCCACCAGCAGGCTGATGATGTCGGCCAAACGAGGGCCGCCGCGAACGACGCCCAGGCCTGGGCGCATGGGATCCGTGGAGATCGGCAGCGGCGCCCCATCTTCGAGGGCTCGACGCAGCTCGATTCCGTCCGACTTCTCCAGACCGAGGTCGGGGGAGAGGTTGCCCTGGGGATCCAGGTCGATGGTGAGGGTGCGGATGCCGGCGGCCGCGGCCAGACCGGAGAGGTTGGCGACCAGCGACGTCTTGCCGGTACCGCCCTTGCCGTTGGCGACCGCCAGGACGCCTGGGATGGCGTATGAGCGCGCAGGGGTGGACATGAGGACCTCCTAGGTTCCCTGTGATCTGACTCCTCCAGTCTACTGCATCTCTCGGGAAATACCGAGAGATTTCCCGAAGTGTTATGGCGTGCAACTGGCATAGCGGACGGTTGGGGACTGGCGCGCATACGGCGGTGTTATGGCATGAACGGCACTCCGGATGTGGTGCCGGTATGGCATGAGGTCACCGCTCGACGATCGCGCCCAGGGCCTCGATCATCGCGCTGTAGGCCTCCCGGTTGAGGCGGTAGGTCAGGCGTCGACCCCGGCGCGCTTCGGAGGTGTCGCTGGAGGTCAGCAGGCCGGCCTCCTCGAGGGTGCGCAGGTTCAGGGAGAGGGTTGCGCGGGGGGTGTCCAGGGACGTGGCGAGGTCGTGGGCGCCGAGGCCGGGGGAGCGGGCGATCAGCACGAGGATGCGCATGCGCAGCGTGGAGTTGAACGCGACGACGGCCGTGTCGAGGGGGGATGCGGGGGCGCTCATGCAGAAATGTCTACCGTACAGAGGGACATGAGGGGGCGGTCCGGGCTTTATGTCTGGTGAAGGACCAAGCCACCTGCCATCACGGCTGGCAGGTTTGATACGCTCCCCGTGCAGTCCCCTCAGTAGCGAGAAAGGCAGGCCAAGGTGGCTCTGAGAAAGCGGTCGCCCAAGGTGACCCCCACCGAGAACCCGCGCGTCAGCGAGGCCGGCTCCAGCGCGGCGGCTCCCGTGGGCCGTCCTGCGCCGACGCCGGTGGCCAAGCGCCGCGTGGGCGGTGTGGCTGTCGCCGTCGCCCTGGCTGCCCTGGGCGGCCTCGGCGCGTTCGTGGGGACCCAGGCCAACGAGGCCAAGCCCTACCTGGTGGTGAACGCTCCCGTGGAGCGAGGGCAGAAGATCGAGTCCTCCATGCTCTCGTCCGTGCGCGTGGCTGGCGACCCCAGCGTGCTGGTCCCCGCGACCGAGGCCCAGCAGATCCAGGGGCAGGTGGCCACGACCGACCTCCAGCCGGGCAGCACCATCACGCGCACGTCCACGGCAACGTCCTTGGGTGTGGAGGACGGCGAATCGCTGGTGGGCCTGGCTCTGGAGGTCGGGCGCCTGCCTGCCCGGGAGATGGCCGCAGGAGATCACGTCCAGGTCCTCTTCACCCCGGGCAACCAGAACACCCAGGCCGGTGACGAGAACCAGAATCACGACCCCGTCGCGGCCGTGATCGAGGCCAGCCACCATGACCAGAACAGCGGGAAGACCACCGTGGATCTGCGCGTGAAGCAGGCCGACGCCCAGAAGGTCGCCACCTGGGGTGCCGCTGGCACCGCCAGCGTGATCATGCAGGGAGCGCAGAAGTGAGCATCCTGACCCTTGCGGCCTTCGGCGTCAGCCCGGGGGTGAGCACCACGGCCGTGGCCATGACGTTGCAGTGGCCGCGCCCTGTGCTGCTCGTGGAGGCCGACGTCAGCAAGCCCTCATCCGTGCTCGCCGGGTGGTTGCAGGGCAGCATGCCGGCCGACAGCGGCCTGATGGGCATCGCCCACAACTCCATGCGACAGGCCCTGACGGAGCAGGACATCTGGGACTACGCCGTCGACCTGGGAACGGGCCAGGACGCTGGCCAGCCTTCCCGCTGGCTCCTGCCCGCCATGTCCGAGCCGCTGGCCGCGCGATCCATGCGGGGCCTCTGGCCGGAGTTGATGATGGCTCTGCGCGCCGTCTCTGGCCAGGACATCGACGTGATCGTCGACGCTGGCCGCTCCGAGAACGCCCACGGCCGGGAGGCGCTCTGGCGCGACAGCGACCACCTGTGCGTCGTGGTGCGCAGCGACCTGGTCTCCGTGGCCGCGGCGCGTGCCTATCTGCCGGCCGTGCTGGAGGCCCGCGCCACCGCGGGGGCAGTGGACACGTCCTCCCTGCTCGTGGTCGAAGATCGAGCCCAGGAGTTCCCCTCCAAGGACATCTCCAAGGTGCTGGGCCTGCCGGTGCGTGGACGCCTTCCCCAGAGCCCGGAAGCCGGCGCTCACTTCGGCGGGGGCGCCCAGGCGACGTCCTGGAGGCTGCGTTCCTACACGCGGGCCATCGGTGCCGCCAACGCCTCCCTCGCGGACGCGCTGATGGCCCGCCGCCAGCTCATCGAGGCGGACATGCCCACCGAGACCGGAGGAGAGCAGCGATGAAGGATCAGACCCCCGACATGTCCCTGGACCTGCTCAACCTCCCGTTCCTGACCGAGAGCACCCCGGCCAAGCCGGCCCGGCCGTCCCTGATCCCCGCCTCCGCCGGCGCTCACCTGGCTCGCCCGCTGGGCACTACCCCGTCTCCCACCGATTCCGCTGAGCTACCCGGGCTGTCCCGGCCGCTGACTGCTGTGCCCGAGCCGGCACCGCAGGCCGAGCAGAGCGCCCCGGCCCGGCCGAGCAACACCACGGAGCTGACGGGCTTCTGGTCGATCGTCGACGTGCTGCGCGCCAAGGCCGTGGACTGGCACGCCGAGGAGACCGCCGACCGCATCGACCTGCCCGAGAGCGAGCTGCACGCCATGGGCTGGCGGCACATCGACCGCGCGATCATCGAGCAGATGCGTGAGAACGTGCAGACCGGCGGCCGCGACGCCGCATGGACTGCCGAAGAGCAGGCGGCACTGCGCCAGGCCACCTTCGATGCGATGTTCCGTCTGGGCCGATTCCAGGCACTCGTGGACGAGCCCGGGGTGGAGAACATTCACATGATCGGTTCCGACCACGTCTGGGTGGAGAAGGCCGGCGGCAGCATGGAGCGCCGCCCTCCCGTCTTCGAGACCGATGAGCAGATGATGGCCGAGCTCCAGTTCCTCGCCGCGAACGCGGGGGAGGAGTCCCGCCCCTTCTCTGCGGCCCACCCCGACCTGGACATGGACCTGATGGGCTCGGTCCGTCTGGCCGCCACCGCCCGCCCGGTCTCCACGCGGCCCACCGCCGTATTCCGCATCCATCGGCTGGTGAACACCACCCTGGAGCAGCTGGTCGACAACGGCACCCTGAGCCCCCTGGCCGCCGAGTTCCTCACGGCGCTCGTGCAGGCCGGCAAGACGATCGTCATCAGCGGCTTCGGCGGCGACGGCAAGACGACCCTGATGCGCGCCCTGGCGGAGAAGATCGGCCCGCTGGAGCAGATCGTGACCATCGAGAAGGAGCGCGAGCTGCACCTGGACCGGCTCGACTCTCGCCTGGTCCCGCCGATCGAGCTTCAGGCTCGCCCCGGATCGGGCGAGCGCGCCGCCGACGGCAGCACCATCGGCGAGTACACGTTGACCATGGCCATGGAGAAGGCCCTGCGTCTGAACTCCGCACGCATCCTGGTCGGCGAGGTCCGCGGTTCGGAGATCGGCGCGATGATCTCCGCGATGCAGACCGGCGCGGGAACTTACTGCACCGTCCACGCCTACTCCGGCGAGGAGGCCGTGCGCCGTCTGGTCGGCCTGGGCATGAACGAGTTCTCCGAGACCTACATGGCTCGCCAGCTGGGCTACCACATCGACGTCGTCGTGCAGATGCGCAAGGTGCCTCAGCCCGATGGCTCGGTGAAGCGCAAGATCATCTCGATCTCCGAGGTGCTGCCCGGCGACACCGACAAGGGCATTTCGGTGGCCGACCTGTTCCGCATGGGTCCCGGCGACGAGAACGCCGTGCCCGTGGCCCCTCCCGTGGACAACCGCCTGCGCAACGATCTCGAGCGCACCGGCTTCGACCTGCTGCGCCTGGCCGGAGGTGCCCGATGAGCTCGCTCCTGCTCCCTCTGAGCTTTGCCCTGGGCATCCTCGGCCTGGGCATGGCTGCCGTGAACTGGCTCTGGCCCGCCCCTCCCAAGGCCCCTGCACCCGATCCGCGCTGGCTCACCGCCCTCAAGGGACTCGGCCGCCGCATGGACCGCAACACGTGGATCATGGTGGGCATCGCCGCCGCCGTGGGCTTCTTCATTGCGCTGTTCACCGGCCTGCTCGTCTACCTCGTCGCCCTGCCCGGCGCCGTCATCCTCCTGCGCTTGGCCTTCGGCTCCGGCGGGGGATCGGCCCAGATCGAGAAGCTGGCGCAGATGGAGATGTGGACGCGCTCGCTCTCCGGCCTGATCGTCGCAGGAACCTCCCTGGAGACCGCACTGGCCGCTTCCATGCCCAACGCCGGCGACCTGATCCGGGACGAGATCGCCACGATGAATGCCCGCATCAAGGCCGGCTGGCCTACCGCAGACGCCCTCAAGCGCCTGGGCCTGGAATGGGGAGACCAGACCGGCGACCTGGTCGTCATGCAGCTGATCCTGGCCGCCAATCAGCGCGGCCAGGGCCTGGCGAACGCCCTGGACGACCTCTCCACCTCCGTGGAGGAAGAGGTCTCCAAGCGCCGGGCCATCTACGCCGACCGCGCCGGCGCCCGCCGTGAGGCCCGCATCGTGATCACCGTCGTGGTGATTTCCTTGTGCCTGGTCCCCGGAATGGGCGGGCCCATGGCCGCCTACCAGACCCCGCTGGGCCAGGCGCTCTACCTCGTCCTGGCTCTGGTCACCGCAGGGCTCATCATCTGGATGACCCGCGTGGTAGCCCCGCCGCCGCAGGTCCGCCTGCTGACCGCTAGGAGCTCGTCATGATGATGATCATCATCGCCGGCATGCTGTTCGGCCTGGCCGCGACCGCGCTGATCTGGCCCCTGCTGCCCCAGCGCCCGCGCCTGCGCGCGGCGGCCTTCGACGGCACCGTGACCAGCACCTCCGGAGGCGGCGCGCTCTCTTGGCAGGAGCGGGCCTCGCAGTGGACGATGCGCACGCTGCCGCCGGCCCTGGTCAACGGGCTCACCGACGCCGACCTGGACATCCTGGGCACCACCCGCAGCCGCCACACCTGGGCCAAGATCTACGGCGCCACACTCGTGTTCGTGGTCTGCCTCGCCCTGAGCGTGGCCGCACAGGTGCTCTACTCCCTGCCGCTGTGGCTGTCCCTGCTGATCAGCCTGCTCGTCGCCGCCGTCGCCTGGCTGGCACCTGACTCGGCCGCCCGCAAGCGAGCGACCAAGGCACGCACTGACTTCGCACGCGCGGTCGCGGTATTCGTCGAGCTGCTGGCCTCTGAGCGCGGCCGCAACGCCCAGCCCACGGTGGCTCTGGAAAACGCAGCCGCCATCGGCGACACCTGGGCTTTCCAGCGGATCCGTCAGGAACTGGTCCGGGCTCGCTTCACCAAGGTCCAGCCCTGGACCGCCCTGGAGACCCTGGCTACGCAGCTCCACGTCCCCGAGCTCACCGATGCCGCCCGCATCATGCGCCTGAGCGGAGACAATGGGGCCAGCGTCTACGAGCCTTTGCGCGCGTTGGGTCGCAACATGCGCGTGCGGATGCTCAACGCCGAGGCAGCCCGTGAGAATGAGGCTTCCGGCCGCATGAAGAACATCATCATGTTCATCGCGTTGATGTTCACGCTAATCGTCCTCACCCCTCTGATGCTGACGCTGATGAGCGCGTGAGACGCGCGAGCTCCTCCCGGAGATCGTGATCTCCCATCCACCCACCCACCCGCATCGGGACCGTCCCGAGGCCATTTCCACCACACGAGGGGACTCACCATGAACAAGCTGATGCAGCAGTACCTGATCCTCCGCACCTGGATCCAGGACAAGCACGAGGACGAGGCCGGCGCCGAGACCATCGAGATCATCCTCGGCGTGCTCGCCGCCGTCGTGCTGGCCGCCCTGGTCTGGGCCGGCATCAACACCTTCGCCACCAACAAGGTCGGCGAGCTGGGCTGACTAGACCAGCCAGGGACGGAACACCACGAGCAGGGGGGCCACCATGAACATCACGGCACCGCTTCGAGCGCACCTCGAGGCCCATGCACGCAACGAGACGGGTTCCTCGAACATCGCCTCGCTGCTGATCGTGCCGGTGGCCCTCCTGCTCGTGTTCCTCGTCCCCCAGGCCGGTGCCTACTACCAGGCCTCGACCGTGGCTCAGTCCGCGGCCAACGCGGCCTACGCAACTTCCCGAGTCATGGGCGGCTCGAGCGCCGAGGGCCAGGCGGCCGCCCAGCAGGTCATCTCCCAGCACTCCGGCACCCTCCAGGGCGCCTCCGTGAACATCAGCACCACCGGGGAGCGGATGACCGTCACCGTCACCGGCACCGCGCCGGCCTACACCGGGCAGTGGATCAGCCCGTCCGTCTCCCGGTCCGTGACCGGGCCCGTCGAGAGGGTGGTCAAGTGAACCTCCGCGACACGTCCCTGGCCTGGCTGCGTGATGAGCGCGGCGAGTCCGGCGTCGGGCTGCTCATCGTGGCTCCGGCCATCGGACTGCTCATCGCCCTCGCCGTCATGGGCGGCCGCATCGGAGCAGCACAGACCTCCATCGAGTCGGCGGCCGGCGTCGCCGCCCGCGAGGCCACCCTGGCCCGCAACCCCGGCCAGGCCGAATCCAATGCGCGCCAGTCCGCCCGCATGACCCTGGACCAGACCGACTTCACGTGCGGCTCCCAGAACATCACGCTGGACACCTCCGCCCTGCGCAACGCCCCCGGCATCCCCGGGTCCGTCTCCGCCACCATCACCTGCACGGTGCCGCTCTCCGACCTGGCCATCCCCGGCACCCCCGGGTCCTGGACCATCACCGCCGACTCCACGTCCCCCGTGGACACCTATCGAGAGAGGGGCTGAGCATGATCGCCCGCTTCCGCGCCTGGCTCGGCCGCGAGCACGGAGAGTCCTCCCTGCTGGTCCTGATGCTCGTCCCCATCATCGTGCTCGTCGGCTTCGGCATCGGCATCGACTGGAACGGCAAGGTGCGCGCCTCCGAGGAGGCCGTCACCATCGCCCACCAGGCCGCCCGCGCCGGCGCCAACGCTGGCACCACGGCCGGAGCCGCCCGCGGCGAGGACATCACCCTGGACAGAGCGGCCGCCGCGCGTGCCGCCCAGGGGATGATCGCCGAAGCCGGAGCCACCGGCACCGTCAACGTCACCCCCACCAAGGTCACTGTGGACGTCGACGTCCCCTACACCCCGCGCTTCATCCCCACCGGCGTCCTGACCGGCCACGGCCAGGGCACCGCCCAGATCCACTCGAACACCCGCTGACCGCAAGGAGACACCATGAGCCGCGTCACCAAGACCACCGCATGCACCGGAGCCGTCCTGGCTCTGGCGCTCACGCTCACCGGCTGCAACGGCGGCGGCCAGCCGAGCGGCAACTCCACGGCCGCGAGCGCCTCGCAGTCCTCGCTGGAGCCGATCCAGGACGTGCCGTCGTCCGCAAGCGAGGCATCTTCGTCAGCTGGGAGTGCAAGCTCTAGCAGCAAGGCTTCGACGTTCGCTGCGGTGACGTCCGACCGGCCGACGAATGATGAGATGGCGAAGGAGCACGGCTTCAAGGCTTTGCAGTTGTACTACGCCATCAACGACCACTTCTTGAAGCAGAACTCTGTGGATGGGGAGCTGCTGGGTCTCGCGGCTCGGGACCCCTACCTCAGTCAGGACCTCGAGCAGCTGAAGGCCATCGAGTCATCCGGTGAGACTTACACGGGAAAGTCTCGAGTCGAACTGCTGGAGGCGATCATCGGGGGGACTAGCAACGTGGAGGGCAAGCAGGTCCCTCACTCCAACGCCCAGCTGCTGGTGTGTGAGGACAACACCTCCGTTTCCGTGAAGGACAAGAATGGCAAGCCTGTCTCTTCTGGATCGGCGCTGCGCTATCAGACCACGTACATCGTGACCTGGCAGGACGACGACAGCTCCTGGAAGGTTGCTACTCGGGACGTGATGCGAGACGAGAAGGGGAATCCGAAGTCATGCTGATGCAGATGCGACGAGTCACCTGTCTGGGCAGTGCTCTGCTGGCGGCGGTGGCCATGATGATGGCGGCGGTCGTTGCCCCTCCCGTAGCCAGTGCCGCCGGCGACGCCGAGTGCCGATTCGGCGCTTGCACGGTGCGGGGGGAGAAGCCGGGAAGCCCTGGTGGCGGCGATCTGACGCAACCCGTCGTGGGGCCCGGGGAGAGCGAACCAACGTCGAACTACTGCCAGGCGGGCTGGACGCACGAACGTGAGGAGTGCGACCAGAACGTCGACCCGGCCAAGAACTGCATATGGCGCCTCATGGAGAACCAGCCGCCGCCTCCTGACGGCAAGGACCCGTCTCGCGGCGCGTGGGAGGAATGCGTGCCCGAGTGGCAAAGCGCAACCGACGTCTTCAGGAACTACCCCCAGCGCTGGTGGGAGCGGCCGTCCGCGGCAGGAGCGGCGGATGCGGAACAGGCGGCACGTGAGCTCGTGACGCAGATGCAGCTCGAGGGGATCGAGATAGGCATGGTGCCGTACTCCGTGCAGGAGGACGGCACCGGAGCGGTCGGCCTGCCCGCGTGGATGTGGGTGGAGAACACGGAGAATCCGCGGGCGTGGGGGCCGTACACGGTCAGCAAGGACATGAACGGGGTTGCGGTGCAGGCCACTGCGCGGCCGGTGCGCGTTACCTGGGATATGGGCGACGGTACGCAGGTGATCTGCGACGGGCCGGGCACGCCGTATGAGGACCGCTTCGGCAAGGAGGAGTCCCCGGACTGCGGGCACACGTACATGAAGATGTCGAACCCGACCTACACGGTCACGGCGATCACGGCGTGGTCTGTGGAGTGGACGGCCCAGGACCAGTCCGGGGTAATCGAGACCGTGACGCGCTCGTCGCAGGACGTGCGAATCGGGGAGTTCCACGCCCTGAACGTCCGGCCGTGACGTGCGCGCCGGGGCAGGCCTTTGGTCTGCCCCGGCGTGTTGTTTCCAGATGCAGGCTCGGACGAATCGGATTGGGATACTCTGTGACCATGCGCACGCCCCCGTCGAACCCTCGCCCCACCAGGCGCACTGGCGGTCGCCCGTCCAAGGGAGACCGCTTCAGCGTGACCACCAAGCTCCCCCGGTCCTACGAGCAGAAACTGCACGCCCGCGTGGACTACCGGGGCGAGACCGTCACCGACTACGTCGCATCTCTGATCCTGGCCGACCTCGACGCCAACGAGGTCCCCGAGTCGAACGGACAGGAGGCCTTCGACGTGAAGATCGCCTGAGCATGCAAGAAGGCGGCCCCGCGCCAACGGAACCGCCTTCTTGCGACTAGCACCCCGCCAAGAGTGCCGGTCTGAAGATTTCAGTTGTTCGAGAGCTGCTTCTCACTCGCCAGTGAAGCTCTCGATCTCGGGTGGATCCCCGCCAAGGGATCCGGCTCTGTCCCTCCCTGGAAGGAGGCACGTTGCTGTTGTCGTGCCCAAGTCTACCCAAAATCCCTCTCCGCGACACGTCCCCCCTCCCGTCGGCCGTGTCCTCGGCGCCGTGCCTGGGGGAGTCCACCCTCGCCCGACTGCTGCGCCATCGCCAGAAACCAGCCCGGCCCGTGCGGGGTCGGATCACGAATCCGTGCCGTCAGAACTGGCGCCGGCCCTCGCGTGCCCGGGAGGGCGACATCGACGTGATCTTGGCCGCGGTGCCCACCGGGTCCCGGCGTCTGGAGCACCTGGGCGACGCCGTTCCCGCCCTGCGGGCACTGCCTGCCTGGCAGGACCTCTCCCGGATCCGTCGGCGGCTGATGGAGTCCCTGGTGGGTGCGCTGGCGGCCTGTGCGGACTGGTCGAAGATGATCTCCCGTCCCGGGCACAAGCGCCTGGCGAAGATGATCGGCCGGAGCGCCTCGACGGTGACCGCGGCCATCGCCTGGCTGATGCGACACGGGGTAATCGGGCGCGTCGCGGCCGGACGCTCTGCCGCCTACGCGACCCCGGACGAGCGTGGCAAGCGGATCAACGAGGCGGCGGTCTACGTGCTGTGCTGCACCCCCCACCTGGACGCGGAGAAGATCCTCGCCAGGCACCGTGCCGACGCCGCGGCCGAAGCACGGGAGCGTGCAGGTCAGCGTCGGATCCGTGGGGCTGTGGAGAAAAACTGGCACCCTTCCTCGCTAGAGGATTCACTTACTAGAACTCGTAGAGGAACCACGCACGCGCGCGACCGCGGACTCGTCGAGCTCTGGCCCTGCAACCGCGCAGTGGCCACCCGTCGTCAGCAGCTGGCCGCCGCCCGCACCGTCCAGGATCGCGCTCTGGGTCTGCGCGTGCTCTCGGCCCGGGACGTCCGCTCGCTGATCCGTCCCTTCCTCGAGGCTGGCTGGACCCCGGCCGACCTTCTCCACGCCCTGGACCACACCCCCCAGGGCGCGCACCGGCTCCACAGCCTGGACGCCGGCCAGGACACCGCTCGAGCTCGCGGCTACCTGCGGTGGCGCCTGGAGCACTGGAAGGACGCCGGCGGGCTCGTGCTCGCCTCAGCCTCTGCCCGAGCTCGTGAGCGGGCGGAGGCGGCGCGCGAGGCGATGCACCGGGACCGCCAGGCGGATGCGCGAGCGCGCGCGGCGGCCGCGGGAGTGGAGTCTCCGGCTCGAACCGCGGCCCTGGCGGCCATGCGGGCGCTGTTCCGGCAAGGTGGCGCGGAGCGTGACAGCCTTGAGGCGGCCCACCTCACCACCTAAACTGACCTCAGATCAACTTAGAAGGGACATCGGGGGACCGCCCCAGCCTTCTACCCCGTGAAGACCTCTACCCACGCGAGCGGAGACACGCCCCATGCGCACCCTCAAAGGCCTTGCGGCCCTGCTGGCCCTGACCGCCCTGGTGGTCGGCATCCCCGCCGCCCTGATCCTGCTGGCCGGCAACCCCATCCCCAGCACTGCCGAGCTCCAGCAGGCCCTGACCGGCATCGACTTCGGCGGCACGTTCCTGATGGGCACCGTGCTGCCCCTGATCGCGTGGGGCTTCTGGACCTCCTTCGTCTACTCGCTCGTGGTCGAGGTGATCAGCCTCATCCGCCGCGTCGAGACCCCCAACCTGGGCGGAGCGCTGCGCCCGCAGCAGGCCCTGGCCGGCGCGCTGGTCGCCGCCGTGCTCGCTCTCGGCGGTGGCAGCCCCGCCTTCGCCCTGACCCCGCAGGACACCGCCTCCGCTCCCGCCGCCGTCGCCATGGCCCAGGAGGGCCAGACCACCCAGGACACCCCGGCCGCCGCGGGGGAGCGGACCTACACCGTGCAGGAGGGAGACACGCTCTGGGGCATCGCCCGGGACGAGCTGGGCCAGGGCAGCCGGTGGGGCGAGCTCGCCGAGCAGATGCGCTCCACGCCCCAGGCCGACGGCCAGACCCTCGCCGATCCCGACCTCATCATGACCGGCTGGACCGTGGAGCTGCCCGACGGCCCCACCGGCGCCGGCTCCACCTCCGCGACAC
>NZ_JABFBA010000074.1:0-388 GCF_017168445.1 Micrococcus sp. KRD026
TATTTACGCTTGTTCCGAATCCAGTGCTACCAGATTTACGACCATGTGATGTTGGTTTGTCATCAAAACCAGTTGCAATAACTGTTACAACAATCTCATCTTGTAATTCAGGATTAATAACTGTACCGAAAATCATATTAACGTCTTCATCTGCAGCATCTTGGACAATATCAGCAGCCTCTTGTGCTTCAAATAATGACAATGACTCGCCACCAGTAATATTCATAAGCACACCTTGTGCACCAACGATAGATGTTTCAAGTAATGGAGAAGAGATTGCTTTTTTAGCAGCTTCTACCGCTCTATTTTCACCAGAAGAAACACCAATACCCATTAATGCAGAACCTTGGTTAGACATAATTGTCTTAACGTCTGCAAAGTCTAAGTT
>NZ_JABFBA010000008.1:0-21045 GCF_017168445.1 Micrococcus sp. KRD026
CTCCCGCCCCCGCACCCGCAAGGCCGTCATCCCGGCCGCCGGCCTGGGCACCCGCTTCCTGCCGGCCACCAAGGCCATGCCGAAGGAGATGCTGCCGGTGGTGGACCGGCCGGCCATCGAGTACGTGGTGACGGAGGCCCGGCGTGCGGGCCTCGCCGACGTGCTGATGATCACGGGCCGGAACAAGCGGGCCCTCGAGGACCACTTTGACCGCCATCCCGCGCTGGAGGCCGCGTTGGAGCACAAGGGCGACACCAAGCGGCTCGCGCAGATCCACGAGTCGGACCTGGTGGGGGACATCCACTACGTCCGCCAGGGCGAGGCTCTCGGGCTCGGCCACGCGGTGAACTGCGCTCGCCGCCACGTCGGCGAGGAGCCGTTCGCGGTCCTGCTGGGCGATGACATCATCGGCGACGGCGAGGCGCTGCTCGAGCGCATGATCGACGTGCAGCAGCGCCTCGGCGGCTCCGTGATCGCCCTCATGGAGGTCCCGGAGGAGGCCGTCTCGGCCTACGGCGTGGCCGCGGTGCAGGCCGTGCCGGGGGAGGGCGACGACGTCGTCCGCGTCACCGACCTCGTGGAGAAGCCGGCCCGCGAGGACGCCCCCTCCACCCTCGCGATCATCGGCCGCTACGTGCTGGCCCCGCAGGTGTTCGACGTGCTGGACGAGACCCCGCCCGGCCGCGGCGGGGAGATCCAGCTCACCGATGCGCTGCAGAGGCTGGCCACGGAGGACGGCGAGGGCCGCGGCGTGCACGCCGTCGTCTTCGACGGCCGCCGCTACGACACGGGGGACAAGCTCGGCTACCTGCAGGCGGTCATCGAGTTCGGGACGCGGCACGAGGACCTCGGGGCCGACCTGCGCGCCTGGCTCCAGGAGTTCACCGCCGGGCTCTGAGCCGGGCCGGCGACGCGCGGGCCGCCGCCGGCTTTGGCCGAGGCGGACCCACCCGGTAGGATGGGCTGTCGGTCCGTCGTGGCTGGACCCGTGTCCAGGCCGCATCGCACCCCCGCAGAGGGCGTGCGGACGGGCCGTGTACCCCCGCCGTCCCACCCGCCGAGAGGAGCGACCATGGACAGCATCCAGCACCACGGCGCCGACTCGCCGTGGGTGATCCCCGTGCGCGATCTGACGCGCGGGGCCGGAGTCCAGCGCGAGCTGACGGCCGAGTGGCCCGCCCCCGCGGGCGTCTCCACGCCGCTGCTGGGGATCCCCGAGGGGGACCCCGTCGAACTGGACCTGCGTCTGGAGTCGGTGCACGAGGGCGTCCTCGTCACCGGCACCGCGGACGCGACCCTGAAGGGCGAGTGCGGCCGTTGCCTGCGCCCGCTGCACGAGGGGATCACCGTGGACCTGCAGGAGCTGTACCTCACCGGCACGTCCGAGGACGACGCCGGCGAGCAGCCGCTCGTGGTGCGCGAGACCGTGGACCTGGAACCCGTGTTCCGGGACGCCGTGGTCATCGCCCTTCCGTTCCAGCCGCTGTGCCGGCCGGACTGCGAGGGCCTGTGCGCCGACTGCGGCATCCGCCTCGAGGACGCGCCCGAGGGGCACGCCCACGAGCGCGTGGACCCGCGCTGGGCCGCCCTGGCCCACCTCGCGGGCACCTCAGAGACCTCCATCACCGAGACAGAAGAGAGATAGTCGTGGCAGTCCCGAAGCGGAAGATGTCCCGTGCCAACACCCGTGCCCGCCGGTCGCAGTGGAAGGCCACCGCGCCCACCCTGGTGAAGTCCGTCGAGAACGGTCGTGTCTCGTACCGCCTGCCCCATCAGGCCGAGCTGAAGACCGACGCCGCCGGCACCCCCCTGTTCTTCGAGTACAAGGGCCGCAAGGTCGCCGACGCCTGAGATGGCGTCCCCATCGGCTCGCCGCGGGCCTGAGCCCGCGCCCGAGCCAGAAGAGCTGTTCGAGCGTCTCGGCGTGCACATCACCGCCGGGACGCTCGAACGCGCTCTGACGCACCGCTCGTTCGCCTATGAGCAGGGCGGGCTGCCCACCAACGAGCGCCTCGAGTTCCTCGGGGACTCGGTGCTGGGCTACGTGGTCACCGACCACATCTTCACGGTGTACCCGGACCTGGCCGAGGGCGACCTCGCCCGCCGCCGGGCCGCCGTCGTGTCCACGCGTGCCCTGGCGAAGGTGGCGCGCCGGATCGGCATCGGCCCGTTCGTACGCCTGGGCACGGGGGAGCGCCGCACCGGCGGGGCGGACAAGGACTCGATCCTCGCCGACACCCTCGAGGCGCTCATCGGCGCCGTCTACGTGGACCACGGGCCCGTGGCCGCGGCCGCACTCGTGCACCGCCACGTGGTGCCGCTGCTGGACGAGCCGGACCTGCTGCGCGAGAGCACCGACTGGAAGACGGTCGTGGCCGAGGCCGCCAGCCGCCACGGTCTCGGCGCCGTCCGCTACGCGATCGAGGGGCAGGGCCCCGCGCACGACCCCCGCTACCGGGCCACCCTCGTCGTCGGCGAGCGCGAGTACGGCTCCGCCGTCGCCAGCTCCAAGAAGCAGGCCGAGCGGGACGCCGCGGCCGCCTCATGGCCCGCCCTCGAGGCGGGCCTGCCGGCCGCGGGGTGCTGAGCCCGTGCCGGAGCTGCCCGAGGCCGAGGTCGTCCGGCGCGGCCTGGCCCGGTGGGCCACGGACGCCGTCGCCGCGGATCTCGAGGTCCTTGACCCCCGCTCGCTGCGTCGCAGCCCCGGCGGCGCGGACGCCCTCCGGGAGCGGCTGCGCGGCGCCCGGCTGGCCGAGCCGGCTCGCCGCGGCAAGTTCCTCTGGCTGCCCCTGGCCGAGGGCGACGACGCCGTCGTCGTGCACCTGGGGATGAGCGGGCAGATCCTTGTGGACGAACCGGGGGCCGCCGACCAGCGACACCTGCGCCTGCGCCTGCCCGTCACCGCGGCGGACGGCTCCGCCCGCGAGCTGCGGTTCGTGGACCAGCGGATCTTCGGCGGCTGGTGGCTCGACGCGCTGCGGCCCGACGACGCCGCCGGCGGCGAGCGGATCCCCACCACGGCCGCCCACATCGCCCTGGACCCGCTGCACCCGCTGTTCGACCCCGCGGCCGTGCACGCGCGCCTGGCACGGCGCCGCTCCACCCTCAAGCGCGCGCTGCTGGACCAGTCGCTGGTCTCCGGGATCGGCAACATCTACGCGGACGAGGCCCTGTGGGGCGCCCGCCTGCACCCCGAGCGCCCGACCGAGCGCATGCGCCGGGCGGACACGCTGCGCCTCCTGGCGGCCGTCCAGGACGTGATGCGCCGGGCCCTGGAGGTGGGGGGCACGAGCTTCGACGCGCTCTACGTCAACGTGGACGGGCGATCGGGCTACTTCGCCCGCTCCTTGGCGGCCTACGGGCGCACCGGGCAGCCGTGTCGCCGCTGCGCCGCCGAGGGGGTCGACTCCCGCATCGTCCGCGTGCCGTTCATGAACCGTGCGAGCCACCTGTGCCCGCGCTGCCAGCCCACGCCGCGCCGTCGCCGGGCCGCGGCGGCCGACGCCTGACGAGGCGTCCGTAGACTGGGCTGACCCCCGACCTCGAGCAGGAGACCCGAGTGAGCCATCCCCCGGCCGCGTCCTGGACGCCCGAGCCCCTGCCGCGCCCCGAGCCCCCGCGCGACGACGCGCCGCCGGTCGCGCGGCGCCGCCGGCGCTGGCCGTGGGTCGTCGGCCTGCTCGCCGTCCTGCTCGCGGCGCTGCTCGGCCTGGGCGCCTGGTACGCGGGCTCGCTCGGGCGCACCTTCGACGACCACCGGCAGACGGTGGACGTGGGGGCGCTCGAGCAGGCGGCCGGGGACGGCCCGCTGAACGTGCTCGTCCTGGGCTCCGACTCCCGCGAGGGCGAGGGCGAGCAGGACATGGGCCAGCGTTCGGACACCATGATGCTCGTGCACATCCCCGCGGACCGTCGCCAGGTCTACGTCATGTCCGTGCTGCGGGATTCGTGGGTCACCGTGCCCGGCCACGGCGAGGCGAAGATCAACTCGGCCTTCGACAGGGGCGGCTACGCGCTCGCCGTGGACACGGTGGAGCTGCTGCTGGGAGTGCCGATCCACCACGTCCTCGAGGTCGACTTCCAGGGGTTCCGGGGCGTGACGAACGCGCTGGGCGGCGTCGAGGTCTGCAACCCGCAGGCCTTCTCCTCCGGTCAGGCCAACCCCTCGTACTACCCGCGCGGGCACATCCTGCTGCAGGACACCGCCGCCCTGCGCTACGTGCGCGAACGGCACGCCTTCGACGACGGCGACGTCACCCGCGTGAAGAACCAGCAGCGCTACCTGGCCGGGGCGATGGACCGCTTCCTCAGCCCGCAGATCCTGGGCAATCCCGCCCGCACCACCGAGGTCGTCGCCACGTTCTCCGACCACCTCGGTGTGGACGAGGGGCTCACGTCCGGAGTGATCGCCTCGCTCGCGTGGCAGCTGCGCGACGTGCGCGGCGAGGACGTCGAGATGTTCACGGTGCCCCGCAAGGGCTTCGCCGAGGGGCCGAACGGCGACGCCATCGTCGAGCTCGACGAGGACAAGCTGGCGGACCTGCGCTCCGCCCTCGCCGATGACGACGTCCAGCGCTATGTCGACGAGCACGAGCCCAAGAAGGAGAAGAAGGCCCAGGCCGCCGGCGGGCCCGCCCCCGTGCTGACCCTGCTGACCGGCACCACGCCCGCACCCGCCCTCGGGGAGGACCCCTGTGACGACTGAGCCGCGCCGCCCCCGCCTCCTGCTGGTCTCTCACTCCTACCGGCCCGAGCGCACCCCGCCCGCACGTCGCTGGGGCGCGGTCGTGGCGGCGCTGCGGTCGGCGGGCTGGGACGTCGACGTCGTCGCGCCCGGGGGTGTGCGCCCCTTCGCCGGGCCCGACGGCGAACGCGTCCTGCCCACGCCTCGCCTGCCCCTGGGGGAGGCCGGCCGCAACGGCCGCTTCGCCGAGGCGGTGGTGCACGCGCTGCTCGCCATCCCCCGTGGGATGGCCACCCTTCGCCCGGACGTGGTGGTGGCCACCGTGCCCGCGCTGCCCGTGGTGGTGCCCGGCGTCGTGCTCTCCCGCCTCTGGCGCCGTCCCCTCGTGCTGGAGATGCGCGACGCCTGGCCGGACCTCGCCCACGAGGCCGGGGTCCACCAGGGCCTGCTGGGCGTCGCGATGGAGCGCGTCGTGACCGGCGGCCAACGCGCGGCCCGCCTCGTGGTGACCGTCACGGACGGCTTCGCGGAGACGCTGCGCGGGCGCGGGGTGCGGGTGGTCCGCACCCTGGGCAACGGCGTGGACCTGGCCCGCCTGGCGGTGGCGCCGCGGCGCGAGCGGGCCGCCGGCGAGCTGCGTGTGCTGTACCTGGGCAACATGGGCGAGAGCCAGGGGCTCGAGCGGCTCATCGACGCCGCGGCGACGCTGCGGCGCACCCGGCCGGGGGTGCGCGTCCGGCTGGTCGGGGAGGGGACCCGGCGTCCGGCGCTGGAGGCCCGCAACGCCGAGCTCGGCTCGCCGGCCGAGATCCTCGGACCCGTCCACGGCGCGGCCGTGGCCGAGCAGTACGCGTGGGCGGACACGCTGGTGGTGGCCCTGCGTCCCGACTGGCCGAGCTTCCGTCACACCGTGCCCTCCAAGACCTACGAGGTGCTCGCCGTCGGCCGGCACGTCACGGGCCTGGTGACGGGGGAGGCCGCCCGCACCCTCGAGGCGGCCGGCGGCGCCGAGGTCGTCGGCCCGGACGTGGACGACCTGGTGCGGCACCTGACGGCGCTCGCGGACGATCCGCACCGCACCGACGTCGGCGCGGGCGGACGCGACTGGGTGCGCCGCCACGCCGACCTGCCGGCCGTGGCCCGCCGCTACGAGCGCCTGCTGCGCCGCGTCGCCGGTCGCTGAGCCCGACGTCGGCCCCTTGCTAGGGTTGACGCCGCCGCACCCGGCCGGGTGCACTCCACCGGGACACCGAGGAACGGTTCTGATGCCAGCTGGGAAGTCCATCCGTCAGGTCGCGCGCGCGGGCGCTCGCCTGCTGCCGCCCGAACAGCGCCGTCGGGTGCGCCGCACCAGCGGCGCGCTGCTGCGCAGGCTGCCGCCGCCGGTGGCCGAGGAGGTCCGCGGCGTGTTCGGCATCCGCTGGGGCGCCCCTCCGGCGCACGCCCGGCCGGCCGACGCCCTGGGCCTGGCGGGCGGGCCGGCCCGCACCGGCAGCTCCTCCCTCACCGGCCGCGGTGCGGCCGCCGTCGGCGCCGATCCGGAGGCCGCGGCCCGTCTCGAGCGGGCCCTGGGCCTGGCCGACACGTCCCGCACCGAGCGGGGCGGGCGGGCCGTCGGCGTCGTCGCCGCCCCGGACGTGCGCGCGGCCCTCGCGGCCGCCGGGCACCGCGTCGTGCCGCTCGTGCCGGGCACCGCGGGCGCGGTGGCCGAACGCGTGGAGGCCGTCGTCGTGGACGTGGACGGCGTGGACGGGCCGTGGGCCGGGGCCCTCGACGCCGCCGGCGCGGCCCTCTACCTCGAGCTGCGGGGTGCCGTGAGCGCGGCCGCCGCGCGCGGGGTGACCGTCTGGGTGCTCTCCCGGGGCCGTCACCGGCACCGGCTCGGGGCCCTCGCCCTGCTGCACGCCGGGGACGTCATCGTGGTCGAGGCCGGCGCGGACCGGACGCCGTTGCACTTCACCGAGGACCCGGGCGACGCGCCCCAGGGGATCGCCGACGTCCTCGCCGCCTGCCCGGAGGAGAGCGCATGAACACGCACCACCCCGACCGCCTGACCGACGCCGCCGGCGTGCGCGTCCTGCTCTACGGCGACGTCGACCTGAACGTCATCGACGGCTCCGCCACGTGGCTGCCCTCCCTGGCGGAGACCCTCGCCCGCACGGGTGCGAGCGTGGACGTCCAGCTCAAGGCCGTCGAACGCCGGGACCTGCTCACCGCTCCGCTGCGCGCCCTGACGGGGGTGCGCGTGCTCGCCGCCGAGCCGGCGGCCGGGCAGGGGGGCATGAACCCCTCCCGCGCCGCGGACGTGCTGGCCCGCCGGGACGAGGAGTCCCGGTACGACGTGGTGCTCGTGCGCGGCATCCATGCCTGTCTCGAGCTCGCCGACCGCGGCGCCTTCCCGGGGCGGCTGTGGTCCTACGTGACCGAGTACGGCTACGTGGAGGACGGCTTCCCGGCCGGGCGCGTCGAGGAGCTCGGTCGCATCGCCGCGGCGAGCCGTCTGATGCTGGCCCAGACGCCCCAGGCCCGCGCCGTGCTCGAGGCGATGGTCCCGGCCGCCGCCGGGCGCACCGAGCTGCTCTCGCCGATGGTGCCGGACGGGCTCGCTCCGGCCGAACGCGCCGAAGCGCCCGCCGACGGCCCAGTGCGTCTCGTGTACACGGGCAAGTTCGCCCACGACTGGCGCACCGACCTCATGCCGGACGTGCTGACCGCCCTCCACGAGGCCGGCGTCCCGGCCACGCTCACGATGGTGGGGGACAAGGTCCACCCCGAGCGGGACCGGCCCGGTTGGGCCGCGGCGATGCGCTCCCGCCTCGAGGCCGACCGGCCCGACTTCGAGTGGACGGGAGCGCTCTCCCGCGAGGAGTCCATGGCCCGCACCGCGGCCGCGGACGTCTCTCTGGGCTGGCGCGCCCCCGCCCTGGACCTCTCGCTCGAGATCTCCACGAAGGTGCTCGAGAGCTGCGCGGTCGGAGTGCCGCCGCTCCTGAACCGGACCGTGGCGCACGAGGAGCTGCTGGGGGCCGACTACCCCCTGTTCGTGGACGGGGTGAGGGACTCGGCCCGGGACGTGGCCGCCCGCATCGCGGCCGTCCGCCACGACCTGCCGGCCCTCTCGCGGCGCGTCGTCGAGGCCGCCGCGCCCTATCGAATGGCCGCACGCGCACGCGCCCTGGCAGGCATCATGGACCGGCTCGGCCTGCTCGACCGACGGCCCGCCCGCGGCGGGTCACGCACCCGCGTGGTCCTGGCCGGCCACGACCTGAAGTTCGCGGGCGAGCTCGTCGACCTGCTGCGGGACGACCCGGGCGTCGAGCTGCGCATCGACCACTGGCAGGGCCTGCACCGCCACGACGAGGCCGCCTCACGCCGCCTCGTCGAGTGGGCCGACGTCGTGGTGTGCGAGTGGGCGGGCCCCAACGCCGTCTGGTACGCCCGCCACAAGCGCCCCGGCCAGCGACTCGTGGTCCGCCTGCACATGTTCGAGCTGCGCGGCGGCTGGCTCTCCGCGCTCGAGACCGACGCCGTGGACCGCCTCGTGACCGTCTCCGATCTCTACCGGGACCTGGTGCGCGAGCACCTGCCCATCGAGCCCGCGCGGGTCTCGGTGATCCCCAACGCCGTGTCCGTGGCGGACCTGGACCGTCCCGGCCTGCCGGGTCGCCGGTTCCGGCTCGGCCTCGTCGGCGTGGTGCCGCTGCGCAAGCGCCTGGACCGGGCCGTCGACCTGCTGGAGATCCTGCGCGCCCATGACGAACGGTTCACCCTGCACGTGCGCGGCCGCATGCCGTGGGAGTACCCGCACGAGTGGCGCAAACCCCTCCAGCGCGAGGGCTACCTCGACCTGTTCGCCCGCCTCGGCGCCGGTCCGCTGCGCGAGGCCGTCGCCTTCGAGCCCTTCGGGGCGGACATGGGCTCGTGGCTGACGAAGATCGGCTGGGTGCTCTCGCCGTCCACCACCGAGAGCTTCCACCTCGCGCCCGCCGAGGGCATGGTCTCGGGCGCGGTCCCGCTCGTCTGGGACCGGCCCGGCGCGAGGGGCGTGTTCGGCGAGGAGTTCGTGCTCGACGACACCGACGCCGCGGCGCGGCGGGTGCTGGAGGCGGTCGTCGACGACGCGCGGTGGGACGCGCTCTCGACCCTGGCCCGGGACCGGGTGCGCGCATACGACGAGCGCGTCGTGGCCGGCCTGTGGCGCGAGGCGCTCGGGCTGAACTGAAGCAGGCCGGACGACGGCGGTAGGGTGGGACGCGTCCGCCCCCGCCCGCCGGTGCCTGGGGCCGCCGTGGACCATTCCCCATCGAGGAGACCCCGTGAAGAAGATCGAGACCGTCGCCGTCATCGGCCTGGGCTACATCGGCCTGCCCACCGCCGCCATCCTCGCCGAGAACGGCGTGCGCGTGCACGGCGTGGACGTCTCGGACCGCACGGTGGACGCCGTGAACACGGGCACCGTGCCCTTCGTGGAGCCGGACCTGGCCGGGTTCGTCGCGCGCGGCGTCGAGAAGGGCCTGCTCAGCGCCTCGACGACGACGCCGGCCGCGGACGCCTACATCGTCGCCGTGCCCACCCCGTTCAAGGACGGACACTCCCCGGACCTGGGCTACATCGAGGCCGCCGCCCGCGGCCTGGCCCCGCAGCTGACCGGCGACGAGCTCGTCATTCTCGAGTCCACCTCGCCCCCCGGCGCCACCGAGCACATGGCCGAGGTGATCTTCGCCGAGCGCCCTGAGCTGCGCGAGTCCGAGCTGGACTTCGCCCACTGCCCCGAGCGGGTGCTCCCGGGCCGCGTCATGGTCGAGCTCGTGACCAACGACAGGATCGTCGGCGGCTCGACCCGGCGCGCGGCCGAGCGGGCCCGCGACCTCTACCGCACATTCTGCGAGGGCGAGATCCTGCTGACGGACACCCGCACCGCGGAGATGGCCAAGCTCGTGGAGAACTCCTTCCGCGACGTCAACATCGCCTTCGCCAACGAGCTGTCCGTGATCTGCGCCGAGCAGGGCATCGACGTGTGGGAGCTCATCGAGCTCGCCAACCACCATCCCCGCGTGAACATCCTGCAGCCGGGCCCCGGCGTGGGCGGCCACTGCATCGCCGTGGACCCGTGGTTCATCGTGGACGCCGCCCCGCAGACCGCCCGGCTGATCCGCACGGCCCGGGAGATCAACGACGGCAAGCCCCAGTGGGTCATCGACCAGGTCAAGGCCGCGGCCTTCGACGTCCAGCAGGAGACCGGCCGGGCGCCCGTCATCGCCGCCCTCGGGCTGGCCTTCAAGCCGAACATCGACGACCTGCGCGAATCCCCGGCCCTGAACATCGCGGCCGAGCTGGCGGGCCAGTTCTCCGGGTCCGACGTGCTCGTCGTCGAGCCGCACGTGACGGAGCTGCCGGCCGCGCTGCAGGGCAAGGACAACGTGCGCCTGGTCGCGGTCGACGAGGCCCTCGAGGCCGCCGACATCGTGGTGCTGCTGGTGGACCACTCCGCCTTCGCCGACCTCGGCGACCGCGTGGCCGACAAGCGCGTGATCGACACGCGCGGCCAGTGGCGCACCGTCCCGTCCCTCTGACCCGACGCGGCCCGCGCCCCGCCCGCCCCGCCGACAGGAGCCCGCACCGATGACCGCACGCGAGCGCCCCGCGTCGTCCCGCCGGCCGCTGCTGCGGTCCCTGGCCCTGACCGCCCAGACCGTCCGCGAGCACGTGACGGACGACCCGGTGCTGCTGGCCCTGCAGGTCTCCCGTCGACTGCCGCCCGCGGTGGCGGGCGGGGCGGCCGGCGTCCTCACCCGCCTGGGCCGGAACGGCGTCGTGCCCGCGCTCGGCCACGAGATGCGGGGCGAGCGCGCTGCGGCCCTGGCCGCCCTCGGCGTGGATGAGGCCGGCCGGCCCGTCCGCGCGTCCCGTCCGGGGGCGGGGAGCCGCCGCGGGCTGGTGCACCGGGCCGACGCCGCCCTCGGCATGGGCCGGCCCGACGTCGCCGAGACGCTGCTCGGCAGCGTGCCGGAGGAGCATCGCGGCGCGGCGTGGACGGCCGCCGCCGCACGCCTGGCGGCGCACCGCGGCGACCTGGTCGGCGCGGCCGCGCTCGCCGCGCGGCATCCCCGCAACCGTCATCTCGCCCGCCGCATGGCGGGGGAGCGGGACGCGTTCCGCGGCGTCGCCCCGACCCTGCCGACCGAGCCCGGCTACCGCCCGGTCCCGGGGCGGGTGCTGCACGTGCTGACCAACTCCCTGCCCCACACCGGATCCGGGTACGCCCAGCGCAGCCACGCGATCCTCACCTCCCTGCGGGACGAGGGCTTCGACGTCGCCGCCGTGACGCGGCCGGGCTACCCCGTGCAGATCGGCGTGCCCTGGGCGGCACAGCGGGACGTCGTGGACGGGATCGACTACGCCCGGCTGCTGCCGGCCCGGCTCGCCCAGGGCCAGGCCGCCCGCATCCAGCAACACGCCGAGCTGCTGGCCGCGCACGTGCGACGACACCGTCCCGCCCTGCTGCACACCACCACGCACTTCGTGAACGCGCTCGCGGTCGAGGCCGTGGCGCGGGCCTTCGGGATC
Source organism: Micrococcus sp. KRD026 (assembly GCF_017168445.1). Classification (NCBI taxonomy): domain Bacteria; kingdom Bacillati; phylum Actinomycetota; class Actinomycetes; order Micrococcales; family Micrococcaceae; genus Micrococcus; species Micrococcus sp. KRD026. Next base: position 11,252 of record NZ_JABFBA010000008.1, read on the forward strand.
CCGTGGGTGTACGAGGTCCGCGGGCAGCTCGCGGACACATGGGCGGCGGTGCGCGGGCCCGAGGCCCTGGGCTCGGAACGGTACCGGCTCTTCCAGGAGCGGGAGGCCGAGGCCGCCCGCCGCGCCGACGGGGTCGTGACGCTCGGGGCGGGCATGCGCGACCGCCTGGTCGCCGCCGGGGTGGCCGAGGACGCCGTCGTGCTCTGCCCCAACGCCGTGGGCCCGGCCTTCGTCGCCGAGCCGGTGGACCGCGACGAGGCACGCGCCCGGCTGGGCTGGGACCTGCCGACCGACGCCTTCGTGGTGGGCACCGTCTCGAGCCTCGTGGACTACGAGGGCCTGGACATCCTGCTGCGTGCCGCCGCGCGGCTGGCCCCGCACCGTCCCGGGTTGCGCGTGCACATCGCCGGCGACGGCGTCGCCCGGCCCGGGCTGCAGGCCCTGGCCGCGGAGCTCGGCATCGCGGAGCTGTGCGCCTTCCCCGGGCGGGTCGACCGCGAGGACGCGCGCCTGCACCACGCCGCCCTGGACGTGTTCACGGTCCCGCGCCGGGACCTGCCCGTCACCCGCGCGGTGACGCCGATGAAGACCGTCGAGGCCTCGGCCACCGGCCGGCCCGTCGTCGCCTCGGACCTGCCGGCCCTGGCCGAGCTCGTCGAGGACGAGCGGACCGGCCTGCTCGTCCCCGCGGAGGATCCCGCAGCGCTGGCCGCCGCCCTCGACCGGCTCGCGGGGGACCCGGCCGAGCGGGCGCGCCTCGGCGCGGCCGGCCGGGAATGGGCCCTGCAGACGCGCACCTGGGAGGCCAACGCGCGCCGCTATCGGACGCTCTACGACCGGCTCGGCGTCCACCCGCGCTGATACAGTGACGCGGGCGCCGGGTCTCCCGCACTCTCGTGTTCCGGAGGCCTCCTCGACGCCCGCCCGACGCTCGCCGCGTGGGGCCCGTGCACGGAAGGAAGACTGGACCCGCATGAAGATCGCCGTCGTCGCCCTGGGCAAGATCGGCCTGCCGCTGGCCGTGCAGTTCGCGAGCAAGGGACACGAGGTGGTCGGCGTGGACGTCAACGCCACCGTCGTGGACCTCGTCAACGCGGGGACCGAGCCCTTCCCGGGCGAGGCCCACCTGCAGGAGAAGCTCTCCTCCACGGTGGCCGACGGCCGCCTGCGCGCCACCACCGACTACGGCGACGCCGTCCCGGGGGCCGACGCCGTCGTGCTCGTCGTGCCGCTCTTCGTGGACGACGAGGCCCGCCCCGACTTCGGCTGGATGGACGGCGCCACCACCGAGCTGGCGAAGCACCTGACACCGGGCACCCTCGTCTCCTACGAGACCACGCTGCCCGTGGGCACCACCCGCACCCGGTGGAAGCCGATGCTGGAGGAGGGCTCGGGCCTGACCGAGGGGGAGGACTTCCACCTCGTGTTCTCGCCGGAGCGCGTGCTCACCGGCCGCGTGTTCGAGGACCTTCGCCGCTACCCCAAGCTGATCGGCGGCCTGACCCCGGCCGGCGCCGAGCGCGCCCGCGAGTTCTACGAGGCCGTGCTGGACTTCGACGAGCGTCCTGACCTGTCCCGTCCCAACGGCGTATGGGACCTCGGCTCTGCGGAGGCCTCCGAGATGGCCAAGCTCGCCGAGACCACCTACCGCGACGTCAACATCGGCCTGGCGAACGAGTTCGCCCGCTACGCCGGCGCGAACGGCATCGACATCTACCGGGTGATCGAGGCCTCCAACTCGCAGCCGTACAGCCACATCCACCGCCCGGGCATCGCCGTGGGCGGCCACTGCATCCCGGTCTACCCGCGCCTGTACCTGTGGAACGACCCGGCCGCGGACATCGTCCGCACCGCGCGCGCCGTGAACGCCTCGATGCCGGACTTCGCCGTGGACCTGCTCGCCCAGGCGCACGGCGACCTCGCCGGTCAGCGCGTCGTCGTGCTGGGTGCCGCCTACCGCGGCGGCGTGAAGGAGACCGCGTTCTCCGGTGTGTTCGCCACCGTGGGCGCCCTGCGCACCCGAGGCGCCGAGGTCACCGTGGACGACCCGATGTACACGGACGAGGAGCTCACCGCGCTGGGCTTCACCCCGCACTCCGCCGGCGCCGAGGTCGACGCCGCGATCCTGCAGACGGACCACGCCGAGTACCGCGCTCTCACCCCGGCCGACCTGCCGGGCGTGCGCACCTTCGTGGACGGCCGCAACGTCACCGACGCCGACGCCTGGGCGGGCGTGACCCGTCGGGTCATCGGCCTGCCGCAGGACGCCGAGGCCGCCCGATGAGCGGGAACGTCTTCACCGCCGCCTCGGCCGACGTGGCCGAGGACGCCGTCCTCGGCGCCGGCACCAAGGTCTGGCACCTCGCGCAGGTCCGTGAGCAGGCCCGCCTCGGCGAGCGCTGCATCGTCGGCCGTGCGGCCTATATCGGCACCGGGGTGGAGCTCGGCGACGACTGCAAGGTCCAGAACCTCGCCCTCGTCTACGAGCCGGCTCGTCTGGGCCGCGGCGTCTTCATCGGACCGGGCGTCGTCCTGACCAACGACACCTACCCCCGCGCGGTCAACCCGGACCTGTCCCAGAAGTCCGGGGACGACTGGGACGCCGTGGGCGTGGACATCGGCGACGGCGCCGCGATCGGCGCGCGGTCCGTGTGTGTCGCGCCGATGCGCATCGGCGCGTGGGCCCTGGTGGCGGCCGGCTCGGTGGTCACCCGCGACGTGCCGGACTTCGGCCTCGTGGCCGGGGTGCCCGCGAAGCGCATCGGCTGGGTCGGCCGGACAGGCCGCCGGCTGGCGGAGAAGGACGGCGTCTGGGTGTGCCCGGACACCGGGGAGACGTTCATCGAGCGGGACGGGGCGCTGCGCCCGGCCGGGCCCGCGCAGGAGGAGGAGAACCATGGCTGAGTTCATCCCGGCGGCGAAGCCGGTCATCGGTGACGAGGAGCGCGAGGCGGTGGACCGCGTCCTGCGCTCCGGCATGGTGGCGCAGGGCCCCGAGGTCGCGGCCTTCGAGGAGGAGTTCGGTGCCGCGATGGTGGACGGCCGGGCCTGCGTGGCCGTCAACTCCGGCACCTCCGGCCTGCACCTGGGCCTGCTGGCCGCGGGCATCGGCCCCGGCGACGAGGTCATCGTGCCCGCCTTCACCTTCGCGGCGACCGGCAACGCCGTCGCCCTCACGGGCGCGACCCCGGTCTTCGCGGACGTGGACCTGCAGACGTACACCCTCGACCCCCAGGACGTGCGCGCCAAGGTGACGGAGCGGACCGCCGCCGTCATGCCGGTGCACCTGTACGGCCACCCAGCCCGCATGGACGAGCTCGAGGCGATCTGCCGCGAGCACGGCCTCCAGCTGTTCGAGGACGCGGCGCAGGCGCACGGCGCCCGCTGGAAGGGGCGCCCCGTGGGCACCTTCGGGGCGTGGGGCATGTTCAGCCTCTACCCGACCAAGAACATGACCTCGGGTGAGGGCGGCATGGTCTCCGTGGGGGAGGCGGACGTCGCCCGTCGCCTGCGCCTGTTGCGCAACCAGGGCATGGAGGTCCAGTACCGCAATGAGCTCGTGGGCTTCAACAACCGCATGACGGACATCCACGCGGCCATCGGCCGGGTGCAGCTGACCAAGGTCGGTGCATGGACCCGGCGCCGGCAGGAGATCGCCGCCCGCTTCGACGCCGAGCTGCGCGGGGTCACCGTGCCGACGGTGCTCGAGGGCGCCGAACACGTGTACCACCAGTACACGGTCCGCCTGCCCGAGGAGCTGGCCGGGACGCGGGCGGACGTGCTCGCCCGCCTGAAGGACGAGTTCGGGGTCGGCACGGGGGTCTACTACCCGGTGCCCACCAATGAGCTGCCCTCCTTCGGCGTCGAGGCGGACCTGCCGAACACCCGCGTGGCCGCGTCCACCGTGTTCTCCATCCCGGTCCACCCGTCCCTGACGGACGCGGACGTCACGCGCGTCGTCGAGGCCGTCAACACGGTGGTGGCGGAGGCCGCTGCATGAGCGTGCTGCGCACCGGACTGATCGGCCTGGGCATGATGGGACGCCACCACGCCCGCGTGATGCGCTCCATCGAGGGCACCGAGCTGGTCGCCGTCGCCGACGCGATGGGTGATCCGCACGGCGTGGCGGGGGACCTGCCCCTGTACGACTCGGTCCAGGGGCTCATCGACCACGGCGTGGACGCCGTCATGTGCGCGGTCCCGACCGGCCTGCACGAGGAGGTCGGCATGGCCCTGGCTGAGGCCGGCGTGCACGTGATGGTCGAGAAGCCCATCGCGCACAGCTCCGAGGCGGGCACCCGCCTGGTCCGCGCCTTCGACGAGGCCGGCCTCGTCGGCGCCGTGGGCCACATCGAACGCTTCAACCCCGCCCTGCAGGAGATGCGCCGCCGGATCCAGGCCGGCGAGCTGGGCCGGGTCCTGCAGATCACGACCGTGCGTCAGGGCGGCTTCCCCGCCCGCATCGCCGACGTCGGGGTCGTCAAGGACCTCGGCACGCACGACATCGACCTGACCGCGTGGCTGGCGGACAGCCCGTTCACGCGCGTGGCCGCGGAGACCATGACCAACTCCGGCCGTGAGCATGAGGACATGGTGGTCGCCAGCGGCCGCCTCGAGTGCGGGGTCATCACGAGCCACGTCGTGAACTGGCTCTCGCCCGTGAAGATCCGCCAGACCGTCGTCACCGGCGAGCTCGGTGCGTTCGTGGCGGACACCGTGCACGCGGACCTGACCTTCCAGGCCAACGGATCGGTCCGCACCCGCTGGGACGCGGTGTCCGCGTTCCGTGGCGTCTCCGAGGGGGACGTCACCCGCCTGGCGATCGAGAAGCCCGAGCCGCTGCACACCGAGCACGAGGCGTTCCGCGACGCGATCCTCGGCGTCCGGCAGGAGCACGTGTCCATGGCGGAGGGGCTCGACACGCTGTGCGTGGCCGAGGCGATGATCGCGTCGGCCCGCACGGGTGAGAGCGTCACGCTGTGAGCGCGGGGGACTGGCGACGCCGCGCCCGCCGGGCCGTCCGTGCGGTGGCCCGACGGGCGCGAGCCCTGCCCGAGCCCGGGCCTCGCGTGCTGCGCGCCGTGTTCGACACCCTCCCACAGGACTCGGACGCCGTGCGTCGAATCCGGTCGATGGCCGCCCCACCCCGCCGGCGCGGCACGCCGCTCCGCCGCGCCCGCCCGCGACACCACCCCGGGCTATCGCGGCTACTTCCACCTCGCCGACGTCGGGGACACCTACACCTCGCAAGAGGCAGCGACACTGCTGCAGCTCGAGAACGCCGTGCTCAAGCGGCGCCTGTTCGCGGAGCCGGCGCCCCCGCTGACCCCCACGGGCCACGAGGAGGAGGACCTGGCCGCCGCGCCGAGGCGGGTCGCCGACCACTTCGCACGGGCGGACGCCGCCGCCCAGCTCGGCGACGACGCGCCGCGACACCTGGTCGTGGTGGGCGTGTACCCCACCCTCGAGAACCCCTACGGCAACGGCTTCGTGCACCGCCGGGTCAAGTACTTCCAGGCCGCCGGCGTCCGCGTCGACGTCGCGGTGATCGATCGGTCCGCCGAACCCCGCTCCTACGAGTACGACGGCGTCCACGTGCTGGTGGGCCGGGGAGCGGAGGCCGCGGAGCTGCTGCGCACGCGGCACTACGAGTCCGTGGCGGCCCACTTCCTCGTCCGCTCCCTCTGGGAGCCGATCCAGGACGCGCTGGCGGGGCACCGCTTCTTCGCGTTCATGCACGGTTTCGAGTCGCGCCGGTGGATCCGGACCATGCGCAACCACCGGACCCAGGGGCAGGTGGACGACGCGATCGTCGACACCCTGGAACGCCAGCGCTTCTGGCGCGAGGTGCTCGACCACCCGCACGGCCCCGAGCGGTTCGTGTTCGTCTCCCGCTGGTGGCGCCGAGCGGCTCAGGAGGACATGGAGCTCGTCTTCCCGGCGCAACGCACGGCGATCGTGCACAACGTGATCGACACGGACCTGTTCTGCTTCGTGCCCAAGGACCCCGAGCAGCGCTTCCGTGTGCTGTGGGTCCGCTCCGCGGCGAACCTCAATTACGGCGCGGACCTCGCCGTGCGGGCCCTCGAGCGCCTGCGGGACACGCCCCTGTGGGACCGCATGCAGGTCACCGTGATCGGCGACGGCAAGCACTTCGGCCTCTTCGAGGAGGCCTTCGCGGACGACGCGAACGTCACGGTGGAGCGCCGCTTCGCCGTCCAGGAGGAGATCGCGGCCCTGCACCGGGAGCACGGCGTGTTCCTGGTGCCCACCCGACTCGACTCCCAGGGGGTCTCGCGGGACGAGGCGATGGCCTCCGGGCTCGTGCCCGTGACCAATGACGCCGGCGCCGTCCGGGAGTTCGTGGACAAGGACTGCGCGATGATCGCCGACGCCGAGGACGTGGCCGGGCTGGCCGACGGCCTGCGACGGCTGATGGAGGACCCGGACCTGTTCCTGCGGATGTCCCGGGCCGCGGCAGCCCGGGTCCGCGCGCAGACTTCGCCGGAGCACACCGTGGACCAGGAAATGGCGCTGATGGGTCTGGCGGCAGGCCCGGGCGGGCGAGGGGAGGAGAACGCATGAGCGCCGTGCTGCTGTTGACGGCCGGCACGGGCCCGGCGGAGGGTCTGCTGCTGCAGGACCTGCGCGATAGCGGCCACGTGGTCGACGTCCTCGACGTCGCCTCGCACGCTTGGCTGCGCCGGCGTCCCGGCCTTGCCCCGGCCCCGCTCTACCCGTGGACCGGCACCCACGCCCTGCGCGCTGCCGGCGCCCAGATCGCGCGCGAGATGCGCCGGGTCACGGCCGCGGGCGCCTACGACGCGATCCTCGCCTCCGGGCTCGGCGCCGCGGGCTTCGCCGCCCGGCATGTAGAGGAGGAGTTCATCCCCCTGCTCCGCCGCGGCGACCTGGACTTCTCGGCGGCCCGCAGGCACGCCGAGGAGGACTTCGCGGCCCTGACGCGGGCGGTCGACCGGCTGTTCCTCGAGGACGAATGGGAGTTCGACAAGGCCCTGTCGAAGGGGTCGTGGAGCGCCCACCTCCGCCATCCACGTCGAGCCCTGCCGCCCGAGTTGTTGCCTCCGCTGGCCGAAGAATTCGAGACGCCGAGCGTCGTCGTCCTCCACCCCGAACACGTCGACGCCGACCGCCTCGCGGCACAGATGGAGGCGCTCCAGACCGCGGTGGACACGGTGCCGGGCGCCTCGCTCCGCAGCCTCTCGGCCTCCGCCCTCTACCGCACCCGCGACCTCGTCGCGGGACGCGCGTTCGACGCGGTCGCGGCGACCCGGCTCGGCGGCGCCACGCACGTGGTCCTCGTGGGCTCGTCGCGCGACCACACGGCCGTCGGCGAACTCCTGGTCGGCGCCGGCGTCGCGGAACGGTTGGTGGTGGAGGACACCATCGGCTCGGGCGCGTGGGCCGCGGGCCATCCGGGCGTGCGGACGGGGCGGGGGCTGCGCCTCGTCACGGAGCTCGCCGCGGCCCTGCGCGGGGGGCCCGAGCCTCACTCCGCCGTCGACACCGTCGACGCCGGCACCACCGACCTGCTCGCCGCCTACCGCACGGCGATGACCGGTCTAGTGGACAGGACGTTCGAGGACCTCGCGGTGCTGCGGCACGACGGCCCGTTGGACGTGTTCTTCTCCACCTCGCCGCTCGAGGACCGCACCGACGGGGCCCGTCCCCAGCGGGTGCGCAACATGAACGACGCCCTCTCCGAGCCCGCCGCGGCGCTGCGGCTCTCCTCCGTCCCGGGCGTGTTCGACCGGCGGCTCCGGGTCCTGGACGATGCTCTCGCCGCCGGCCGTCCCCTCGGACTCCTCTACGGCGAGAACTCGACGTCGCCGATCCCGGTCGGCCGGGTGACCACCGCACTCGCGGACGTCATGGCCCGCTTCTCGGCCGGAGGCGGCACGAGCGTCTGGTTCGTGCGTGACCTGCACTGGCTGGACGAGATCGACGGGTACCTCGAGGACGCCGACGCGCGGCGCGACGTCCAGGAGCGTGGGCTCGCCGAGTTCGATGCGATGGCGGCGGCCGCGGACCGGCTGGCGGCTCCGTCTGCGGAGTCCGGGGCGGGCTTCGACGCCCTGCTGGCCCGCCACGGCCGCGGGCCCGTGGACTGGCTGCCGCTGCCGCCGGCCGTGTCCCCGGCGAACACCGTCCCCGCCGACGCCCCGGCGATCGGCGAGGAGGGCGTCACCCTGCTGTACGCCGGAGGCGTGGGCGGGATCTACGGCCTGGGCCAGTACCTCACCGCCGTCGGGACGCTTGACCCGCAGGTGCGACTCGACTTCGTCGTGCGCGCGGGGGAGCGTTCCGTGTTGGAGGACCTGCTGGCCGAGCACGGCCTGGCGGACCGGCCCGGGCTGCGGATCACCACGGTCCCGCTCGAGTGGTACGTCCCCGCGACGCGGACCGTGGTGGGCGTGGTGCTGCTGGGCGGCGAGTACGCCCGGTTCAGCTTCCCCTACAAGACCATGTCCTTGATCGAGCGCGGCTACCCCGTGCTCTGCTTCGCGGACATGGGGATCGCGGACTTCCTCGAGCGCAATCGCGTGGGGCTCGGCGTCGCGCGCTCCTCGGAGGCGATCCGCGCCGGCATCGCCGCGCTCGTGCGGGGCGGGGCGCCCGGCATGGCCGAGGCCCAGCGCACGCAGTCCTGGGCCGCCCGGGTGGCCACCGCCCGGGCATCGGCCGAGGACTGAGTCCCGGCCCCACCGGGGCGCCCATCCGGGGACCCGGCAGGGGCCCGCGACGGATCACACCGCGGCGGGCCCGTCCGACGTCTCCGCGGGGCTGAGCAGGGCCTCCAACCGCACCAGCACGGCTTCGGGCGCGTGCAGCCGCGCGTGGTGCTCGCGCGCCCGCTCCCGCCGTTCCCGCGCGGCCGACGACGTCTCCTCCAGCACGCCCAGCACCGTGGTGAGCAGCGTGGCGTCGTCGGTCTCGATCACCGGCGGGGCGCACCCGTCCGGCGCGGGAGTCACCGGCGGCCCGGCGACCACAGCGCTGCCCGCGGCCAGGGCCTGCAGGGCCGCGATCTCCAGTTCTCCCGTGTGCAGCGGGGCCACGACGACATCGCCGTGGAACGCGTCGGGTCGACGGCGGAACCGGGGACCCGACGGGGCCTCGACCGGGATCCCGCGTGCGGTGAGTTCCGCGACCAGCTCGTCCACGGCCGCCGACTCGGCCGAGGTGCGGTCCCCGGGCAGGATGAGCACGCTGCGGGGGGCGGACGCGCCGTCAGGACCGGGTCCCCGGTCCGTCGGCGTCGGGATCGGTGCCGGCAGCCAGAGCACGCCCGGCGTCAGCAGCGCCTCCACGCGCCGGTGGGAGAGCACGGGGACTCCGGCGGCCAGGGCGGCCTGGAACGGGCGGCCCTGACGCCGGATGCGGCGGTCCAGCGCCGCCCGCGCGTCCGGGTCCAGTCCGCCCCAGGGGTGGCCGGGGACGGCCGCCAGTCTCCGGTCGATGCCGGCGAGGATCCGCTCGCCGGCCACCAGGGCGACCCGACGTCCCCGAGCCCGGAGGGAGAGCAGTTCGTGGACGGGGGACTGCTCGGCCCGGCCCCACAGCGGCCCCTCGCCCCCGCTGAGGACCGTGCCGTGGGCACGGTCGTCCGTGACCCAGTCGTGCAGGACGCCCCAGACCGCCTCGGGCCCGCCCACGGCGAGGCCGCGGCCCTCGGGGACCTCCCGGGGCGGCCGCTGCGTCGCGGGGCCGGCGTCGGCGGGCCAGGCGTCCAGGAGGGGTCGGACCGTGGGCGGGTCGCCCACGACCAGGAG
>NZ_JABFBA010000075.1:0-1009 GCF_017168445.1 Micrococcus sp. KRD026
GGTACAACCGGCTGATGGTCGATGAGGTCCTCTACGCCCGCCCGTATACCTCAGAGACAGCTCGGCGTGAGGCGCTGGCCGTGTGGGTGAACCACTACAACTACCATCGGCCTCATACCTCCTGCGGAGACGCCCCTCCGGCCTCGTTGGCACCGGCCCGAGTCAACAACGTCATGCCCTCCTACAACTAGCGTGCGGCGCATGAGCGGGGGTGCGCAGTCCGTCAGCGTCCGTGTGCACGGGGACTCGATTCTGGGGCAGGAGTGCCTGAAATCCATGATGTGGCCATGGAGTGTGGAGCGGCTCGGGTTGCCCTGTGTCGGTCTGTCGTGGGGGGTGCCGGGGGAGACGTTCAAGGTGCAGGGTGCCTATGCCCAGGAGCCGGTCCGGTATGAGGATCTCAACTTCCAGGAGATCGGTCTCGTGGGGGAGGACTTCGGCCGCGGGCGGCCGGCGTGGCCGGACCGGTGCTTCTCCCTCGAGCTGTTCCCGGAGTATTCCCCCGAGGTGGCGTGGCTTCGCCTGCGGGTGGTGGAGGAGGCAGGGGCGCAGGAGTTCCGAGCCCAGGTCACGTTGCGTCCCCGTTCGCAGGGCAGGGGCTGCCAGGCCGACCTCGACTGGTGGGAGTCTCGACTCGGAGCTCTTCCAGCCCAGATGAGGGAATGGGCTCGGTCCTGATCCGTTCCTCGGGGTCAGGGACCCGGGCCCTCCTTCGTCCCGGGGATGCGCACGTTTCGGACGGGGCCCCGGCGGTGCAGGGGTCTCTCTGGGTCCGTGTCCAGTCGGGTATACCCCTTTACACGCCCCGCCCGCCCACGAGACCATCACGTCAGAGACGGTGTGAATCGCAGCGCTAAATGGCGTGGTTTTTGTAACGCTTTAGGTCAAGCCCCTCGTGATGGTGTAGCGGTCTGATCCTTCATGGGGGTCAGGCGCTGAGGCCGAGGTTGAGTTCGGTGTCGGGGTCCACCTCGTCTCCGGTGTTGGTCACGGTGGTGAGCCTGCAGCG
>NZ_JABFBA010000076.1:0-2443 GCF_017168445.1 Micrococcus sp. KRD026
CCCCAGGACGCGATAGGACCCCCGCGCCCGTGTTCCCCTCTCCCACGCTCCCCGAGCCCTGCGACTCCGATCAGGACCCCGGCCTGATCCCCGTCTACGGCCGCTGCGCGCCGTTCTGCAGCATGGACGGCCCCGCCTCCGGTCAGACCGTCGCCGAACACGGCCACGTCTGCGAGGGCCGCGGCTTCCCCGTGGACGCGTGGGGCGCCCGCGAGGACGCGCGCACCGTGTGGGCGTCCCTCGTGCAGCACTACCGTCACGGGGCGTATGCGCCCGAGGACGTGACCGGCCGGCCCGCCGTGCCGTTGGTCCAGCTCGTCTGGGAGGACGCCGGCTCGACCACGGGCCAGGCGTGGGGCGCGTTCATCACCCCGGCTCACGCCCGGTCCCTGGCCGCGGCCCTCGTGCACCTGGCCGACACCGCCGAGGGGCTCGACCTCCCGGCCCGCCGTCACGGGGGTGAGGCCCGATGATCACGTCCACTCCCGCCCAGCGGGCCGCACGGTCCGCGAACGGCAAGAAGGCCGCCGCCGTGTCGATCGCCGCCGCCCGCGAGCGCGCGGCCGCCCGCCTGGAGGACCTCGAGTTCCTGGCCGCCCAGGGCGCTAACCGGGCTGAGGCCGCCCGCCGCGCCGGCTTCCCCAGCGTGTCCGCCCTGGAGCGGTTCCTGTCCCGTCACCGGCGCCTGGACCTCGTGGCCGCCCTGCCGACCGAGCACCAGGCCCGTCGCCGCGGCGACTACTACCGGGCGGCAGCATGAGCACCCGCCCTGTCCCTGAGCCGGCGTCGCGTTCCCTGTGGCTGCACGCGCTCACGCACTCCGAGCTGCGCCGTGGTGCCCGCCTGGCCGGTCTGGCCCTGGCCACCCGCGCCACCTCCAGCGGCCGCGCGCACCTCACGGTGCCTGACGTGGCCGAGCTCGCCGGCGTCCACCCGTCCACGGCCCGCCGGGCGCTCGCGGACCTGCACGCCGCCGGATACCTCGAGCCGGCCCCCGTGTCGCCCTACAGCGGCGCGGGGGCCGCCCGGACCACGTACCGGCTGACCGTGCCCGTCCCGGCCGTCAGCGTGGAGAGGGGGGCCGCCTGATGGGCGCCACCAACGTCGCGCAGGTGTTCGCGCACTGGACGCACCTAGGGCACCGCGAGGCCCGTCTCCTCGCGTTCCTGGCCCTCGTGTCTCTGGACGCGGGGAACCCGCCCGTCTACTTCGGCGGATGGGCGGACGCGGCCCGGGCCATCGGCCTGGATCCCGAGGGCAACCCCGGCAGCGCGCGAAAGAACGTCCGTCAGGCGTTCCAGCGGCTCGCCACCGCCGGCGCCCTCGTGTCCTCCGGCAAGGCACACACGGGCCGCCGGGCAGAGTACGCGCTCACCCTCGACCCGGCGTGCACCGTCGTGGCGAGCGGGACCGCCACGGGGCCGCACGGCCGGACCGTGACGACGTGGACCCGTGTGGACCGCACCACTGGCCGGCCTGTGGATAAGTCCGCTCGCATCTGGGAGAGGGGGACCGGAACGGTCCCCCAGAGGGAGACCGGAACGGTCCCCCAGAAGGGAGACCGGAACGGTCCCAAGAGGGAGACCGAAGCGGTCTCCCCTAGGAGGGACGACGAACCACACCAGGAACACGGGGAGGAGAACATCGCCTTGGACGCAACCAGCAGTACGCCCGCGAGCGCGCGCGACCACCGCGCCGCAGCCGCATGGCTCGTGAGCCAGCCCGACCACGGCCGGGCCGCGCTCGCGGACGCCGTGGCGAACCGTGCCAGCCTCCCTGAGCCCGAGGCAATCATCCTGACCGCCCGCATGGCCGGATGGGTCCCCGAGGCCGAGGAAGTGCCGGCATGAGCCCCCGACGTCGTGACGAGCCCGCCCCGAACTTCACGCAGCCGGCCCTCCCGGACCTCGAGGACCTCGAGCCCGCCGCGGCCGAGCGCGAACGGCCCGCCCCGCCCTCTGGACGGCCGCCACTGCGCCTGGCCACGGTCACGGAGCTACGGCCAGTAAGCATGGGCGCCCGGGCTCTGGACCTCGTGGCAGCACTGCGCGCCGTGGGCGTCGTCCTGGACGGCCACCAGGCCCTAACCCTCGTCCACGCCGGCACTGTGGCCCCGATCGCGTGGGCCGGCGACGGCGACACCCCGGCAACACGTGCGAAGGCCGCCACGACGACCGCTGCCCTGGCCGCCGACCTCGCCCGCCGGCGGGCCGAGCACCACACCCGGGAGGTCCTGCCGTGACCGTCTGCCGTGACTGCGAGCGCGAGACCCCGGCCGAGGCCCTGACCCCCTCCGGGCTCTGCGCGGACTGCATCCCGTCCACCGCCGGCGCCGGCCGCCGTCCCGCCCCGGCAGCCGTGGGGCCGGGCCGCCAGGCCGTCCGCGACCTGCTGGCCCCCATGCGGGCCGCCCGGGCCGCCCGCGAGCGCGAACGCTCCGCAG
>NZ_JABFBA010000077.1:0-384 GCF_017168445.1 Micrococcus sp. KRD026
GCTTAAAAAAGAAGAATATTTTGACTAGTTACTTTGCAATTAATAAGCGGCTTAGCTTCCTTGATAGCACTGTGAAGCAGCAAGTTATTAGCGTCATTAAGGAAGAACTAGGATATGGGCATGTTAGTATTCCGAATCGCAAGTTAGGATTAAGTGATTTGATTGGAATAGATGCGATTCAGATTACATCAGAGAGTTTAACATGGCAAACTGCTATTCAGCGAGCTACAAAGCTACTATCTGATAATCATTTCGTACTTCCAGCTTATGCGGAGAATATCAAACAAATTCAAGAAGAACTGGGTTTTTATTCCGTTAAAGACGAGGAATTTGCTTTGTTTCACGGGAATGACAGCCAGTTAGTTCAGATGAATAGTATGGCTC
>NZ_JABFBA010000078.1:0-443 GCF_017168445.1 Micrococcus sp. KRD026
TGTTAATATGTTGCATTGTAATATCCAATCTAGTATAGTCTTTAACGAATAGGGGTGTAAAAAGAATGTTTAAATTCAATGAAGATGAAGAAAATTTGAAATGCTCTTTCTGCGGCAAAGACCAAGATCAAGTAAAAAAACTTGTAGCAGGAAGTGGTGTATATATTTGTAATGAGTGTATTGAATTATGCTCAGAAATCGTCGAAGAAGAATTAGCTCAAAACACTTCTGAAGCGATTACAGAATTACCTACTCCTAAAGAAATTATGGATCATTTAAACGAATATGTTATTGGTCAAGAAAAAGCTAAAAAATCTTTAGCTGTGGCTGTTTATAACCACTATAAGCGTATTCAACAATTAGGACCAAAAGAAGATGATGTTGAATTACAAAAAAGTAACATTGCCTTAATTGGGCCAACAGGTAGTGGTAAAACATTATTA
>NZ_JABFBA010000079.1:0-1975 GCF_017168445.1 Micrococcus sp. KRD026
TGAGTCATGAGCGGGTCTCTTCTGGCAGGTGGGTTGTTGAGGAACTTCCATCCTGCCGGGCGGGGCCCGCTCGTCTCATCTCAGCCCGGGCCTCGTGCCAAGAACCTCATGACCCACAACAGCTAGAGGCTTCGGCGCAGGTGCACAGTAGAGCGTGCTCGAGGGCCTGCAACGGCAATGCCTCGGTGGGCAGGCGGGCCGCGACGGCCCAGCCGACGATCCGCCGCGTGCGGACGTCCGTGAAGAGCGCGGCGTCGCAGAGCCCTTTCGGGATGCGAACGCAGGTGAACTTTGCGGCCCAGATGCCGCGGGCAGAGGCTGGGCGCTGCTTCGCGGCTCGGCAGCCGCGGGAGGTGAGAAACCCACATTCTGTCGTGCCGACCACGCGGCAGACAGCCTCGAAACCGAATTGTTCACGGTGCATATCGATGAACCGGATCATTTCGTCGTGGGGCGATCGGGCTGCGCGGATAAAATGCCGATGCCTTCTTCAAGATCTCGTTCGCACGGCGCATGTCGGTCACTTCGCTCCTCAGCCGGCGATTCTCCTCCTCGAGCGATTCCTGCGGACGGGACGATCTCTCGGCGGGGCCGTAGCGGTTGCACCAGCTCCGCAAGGGCTCCTCACCGACGCCGAGCTCGGGCGCGACGGCGCGGGTCGACTGCGCTCCTGGGCCACTTTCAAGGGCGTGGCGGTCGTAGACCATGCGGACCGCACGATCACGCAGCTCCGAGCAGAACTTCGTGGGCATACTCCAGTTCTCCTTCGTGAGACTCGGGAAGGAGACCCAGCGCGCTACAGCGTCCTGGCCGGCATCGTGAGCGGCTCTGGCTCTCGCATCTCCCCTCTGCGCCACTACACTCGCCGGATGACTGAACACCTTGGATGCTCCGGTGGCACCGCACACGCGATGCGACCGCAGGTCCGACCAAAGCAACAGCAGCCGATTGCGGATCTCCGATCATTGATCACGGATCGAGGCGAGGTCGTCGACTGCCAATGTGGGCGCGAGCACACGGTTGACCAACTTGGAACTGAATTCGAGTTCCCGGAGAACATGCGAGAAATCCTGCGTGAAGGAGCCGGTCGCCCTCGCCTGGATGTATTCGGCCCCTCCTTTCTTCTGCGAATAAACCGGATCGCAAAAGCAGGGCAAGAAGATCTACGAATAGAATCACTACACATTGTCTTTCATGACGACTGGCTGGTGGTCTTTGAAGATGTCGACGGAATCGGGACCGCCTGGCATCCGGCGGAAGACAACTCAGGGCGATACTTTGCCGCAGATGAGGCGGAACTGACGCTAACGCTCATCGTCGAGGCCGCGATCGATTCCTATGACTCTGCCGCACTTTCCCTGGAGGACGGCACTGCGGACTGCGAGTCGAGTATTTTCGGGGAATTCGAGAAGGACATCGAGAGCGTTTATCGGCTCGGCTCCGATGCCAGCAAGGTCCGCTCCTCTCTTGCTTCCCTGTGCCGGTTCATCGATCGAATCCCCGCGCCAGGGGCGTCGAAGAACTCAGACTGGTCAGCCGATGCTGCGGCCTTCGCCGAGGACGCAGATGACCTTCTGTCCAGAGTGTCCGGCATCCACGCACGGCTGACACAGCTC
Source organism: Micrococcus sp. KRD026 (assembly GCF_017168445.1). NCBI lineage: Bacteria > Bacillati > Actinomycetota > Actinomycetes > Micrococcales > Micrococcaceae > Micrococcus > Micrococcus sp. KRD026. Next base: position 1,617 of record NZ_JABFBA010000079.1, read on the forward strand.
GTTACGGTTTACTTGGCCCTAGTGGCCCAGAAACAGAACGAGGACATGAAGCGCATTTCAGGGTGGGCCGCCATCCTATTCACTCCGAGCCTTGTCGGAGCGATATACGGGATGAATTTTGAGTCAATTCCGGAACTTACCTGGGATTTTGGCTACCCGCTATCGATTCTGGCAATGGTCATCATCTCCGCGGGCCTGTACGCCGTCTTCCGCCGTCAGCGTTGGCTCTAGCTGTAGGAGGTCATGACGTTGTTGACTCGGGCCGGGGCCAACGAGGCCGGCGGGGCGTTCCCGCAGGAGGTATGAGGCCGATGGTAGTTGTAGTGGTTCACCCACACGGCCAGGGCCTCACGCCGAGC
>NZ_JABFBA010000080.1:0-406 GCF_017168445.1 Micrococcus sp. KRD026
GTGATACAGGTTGCTTAAAAGTATAGAGTGACGTTATGTCATAGCTCAAATCACATTCATTTTTAAACACTTCTAAATCTGGAAACGTCCCATCCGGCAACTCTTCAGTTTGAAAAGGTTTGAAAATACAAACACGATGACCACGTGTTTTCATAGCATGGTATAAATGCTTTGTAACATAGGTTTTGCCTACATCAGTATTCGTACTTGTAATAAAAATCCTCATAAAAAATAAGCACCTCAATCCAAATGTAAACTTTTATAATTAATAAGTTTACATTTAAGGCGCATGTTTTTCAAGAAAACATGAATTTAAACTTCTCCGTATAACTATAAATTTTGGCAAAATTTTGACCTTGCTATTGAAATGTCTAAGATTTCTTACGGAATTAGGGCAGATATAAAC
>NZ_JABFBA010000081.1:0-2560 GCF_017168445.1 Micrococcus sp. KRD026
CCCCAGGCCCCCGGCCCCGGCGTCGAGCTGCCCGCCCTGCCCGCGACCCTGGGCCTGCCCGGGCTGCTGATGGACGTGCTGAGCGGCGGCGGCCGCCTCCACGGCACCCGCTACCTGCGCCAGCGGATCCACGGCGTGCCCGGCGCACTGGACCTGATCGGCTGGAGCATCGGCACCTGGGCACACGGACGCGCCTACGTCGCCCCCCTGGACGGCTACACGCCGGCCGCCCGCGAGGCCGCCACCCTGGCCGACCGCGACAGCCTGGCCGCCCTGCCCACCGCCTGACCGGCAGGCCGCGAGCGCGGGAGGACCCCGCGCTCGCGGCATCCCGGGGACGTGTCGTGAAGCTGAGCTGCCGGCTGCATCGAGCTGCTGCCGGCTCCCCTGGATCGCGGCACGTCCCCGCCCCCTCCGCGTCACGACCACGGGCGCGTGGACCTGCGCTCGCGGGTGGTGTTGTGCGCGCGCCGTTGTATGTGTATGGTTGGACACGTAGCGGGGGGCATGAGGCCCCCGGCACCCCGACCAAGGAGGCACCTCCGATGCCTGAGCACCACCTTCTCGACCTCGACTCCCTGCCCTCCGCCTTCGAGCCCTGCCCGGAGTGCGGCGACGTGATGTGCCAGCCCGACCCGTGGGGCGAGGACTGCGACGACCGCGCCCGGCGCCGCCAGGCCGTGGCCACTCTGGAGGACCAGCGCCGCCAGGCCCACGCCCTCGCGGCCCCCGCCGCCGCCGCGCGCGCCCGTCAGCAGTGCCTGGAGCTGACCGGCTCCGATGGCACCCACACCTCCCGCGCCGGCGCCCGCGCCCTCGACGTCAGCACCGGCCCCTCCACGCATGGCCACGAGCGCCGATGGGCGCACCCTGGCAAGCGGTCCCCGGGGCACTCTGCGACCACGGGCCACGCTTCCGAGGCGGACCGACTGTTCGTGTTCAGCACATCTGCGGCCCCGTTTCAGCCGGGCCGTCCCTACAGTCCGTTTCAGGCATATGCGCTGCTGCATCATGGCGGGGACTACCGGGCGGCCGCGGCGGACCTGCGGGCACGCGGGTTCGGTGGCGGCCCGGCCGCGGGGGGTGGTGAGCCGTGGGGGCGCGACTAGCCTTGACCCTCTATGCCGAGTGGTCCCAGCACCTGACCCCGGGGGACATGAATGCCGCGGTCCGCATGGCGCTCACCGCCCGTGACGACGGGGCACCCCCGCTGTACTACGGCGGATGGGAAGCGCTCGCGGCGGCGCTGGGGTACTGGAAGCCCGGGGCTGACCCTGAATCCGTCCGTCGGCAGACGCAACGTGTCATCACCAAGCTGGTTCGGAAGGGCGTCATCACATCTAGTGGACAGGCCCGCCCGCGCGTGCGCGCCGAGTACGCCCTGAACCAGGACCCGCTATACCAGTTCGAGCCGGTCGGGGAGGGAAGGGCGGTCACCTGGCGACGGGTTCCCCGCGCTGATCCCAGAGCCGTAGACAACCGGCCGAGCCCATCGGGTGGGGGACTCGCAGAGTCTGGAACGGGGGACTCCCAGAGTCCCGCACGGGGGGACTCTGGGAGTCCCCCCAAGGAGACACTTCAGGAGACACATCAGGATTGGCCCGGACAGGCGTGCCCCCCTCACCGCGTCGGGCGCGTCGGCAGAGCTGGCGAGACCAGGCGGCGGGCCCACTTGGCCAGTCTGGTCGACGAGCTGCCCACGCTCGCACAGCTGGGGATGGGGGATGGACCGTGAGCGGTTAGCCCTGGTCCCGGGCTGGGGGCCTCGCGCCTACAGGTGCGGGCCCCCAGGGTCCCAAGGCCTACGCGTCGCGGACCAGTGCCGAGCTGCTAGACGTTCCTTCGCCGCTACTACCTGGCGGTCGAGTGCCTGAAGAGCCCGTGTGACGTCAGGGAGAGAGACGGACTCGCCAAGGATTGTGTACTGGCCGTCCTCTGGGTTGAAGTGGTGCAAGTGCATTTCTTCGAGCCCTTCAATCCCGGTGATCATGTCTTTAGACCCGATGTTGTTGCGGAGGATGATCCGAGGGGGATACATCATGAGCCTGTCCAGTCGCTCATCGAAATGTTCGATGCTGTTGCGTAGCGCTCGCGAGCGGATCGGGCTGTCCTCTGGGACAGAGAGGGCTTCTCGAATCGCTGCCCCTCTCCCTTCGGCGAACTTCATCCGCTGATCGCGTTCGGGCCTAGTCTCACCCGGACCCATCTGCCCATTCTTAGTCTTTGGCCAAATCAGCTGGGCAACCATGGCCGTTTCGCTAACCACGGTTTCAGCATGATCGAAGGCTTTTTCGTGAAGACGTTGCCCCTCGGCGTTGCTACTAGGCGAAGGTGGAACGTTGAAACCCAGGCTCCGGCGCATCGCTATGGCCTTGTCCATCAACCGCGCAGCATTCAACGCTCGGCCGACATGGCGCTGAATCTCATCTAAGTAGCAGTCCATGGCGAAGTCGTCGAAGGGCAGCACGTCAGGTAAGGGGGGTTTGTCGGCGCTCTCCGGAGTGGTGGATGTCATAGCAGGAGCCTAGTAAAGCTCCGGCGGGCGGGTAAGGGGCTGTCT
>NZ_JABFBA010000082.1:0-403 GCF_017168445.1 Micrococcus sp. KRD026
GCCTACCACGAGTTGCTCGATCGCCAGGGCGGCGTGCGTCCCCATTGGCAGCGGCTGTTCCGCCAACTGGAGCGCAGCAGCCCTGAGCAACTGCGCCAGCGCCAGGCCCTGGTGGAACGGCAGATCCAGGAGAACGGCGTCACCTACAACGTTTACGCCGATCCCAAGGGCACCGACCGCCCCTGGGCGCTGGACCTTCTGCCGAACCTGCTGTCCGCCGCCGAGTGGCAGCCGATCGCCGCTGGTGTGGCGCAGCGTGCTCGGCTGCTCAATGCGCTGCTGGCCGACCTGTACGGCGACCAGCGTCTGCTCGCCGAAGGGCTGCTGCCCAGCGAACTGGTCTTCGGCCATCCGAACTTCCTCTGGCCGGCGCTCGGCATCCGGCCGCCCGGCGGGATTTTCC
>NZ_JABFBA010000083.1:0-439 GCF_017168445.1 Micrococcus sp. KRD026
TATCAAAATAAGTTAAATTGGTTAAAAGAATTAGCTGAAGCGGATCATACATCGTCTGACGCTCAAGAATTTATGGAAACCTTAAAATATGACTTACAGAGTGACAAAGTATACGCATTTACCCCAGCGAGTGATGTTATTGAGTTGCCATATGGTGCTGTGCCGATTGCTTTTGCTTATGCGATTCACAGTGAAGTAGGTAATAAGATGATTGGTGCGAAGGTAAACGGTAAAATCGTCCCAATTGATTATGTTCTTCAAACAGGAGATATTATCGAGATACGTACGAGTAAGCATTCTTATGGCCCAAGTAGAGATTGGTTGAAAATTGTTAAATCATCGAGCGCGAAAAGTAAGGTGAAAAGCTTCTTCAAGAAACAAGACCGTTCTTCAAATATTGAAAAAGGTAAGGTTATGGTGGAAGCTGAAATTAAAGACC
>NZ_JABFBA010000084.1:0-1229 GCF_017168445.1 Micrococcus sp. KRD026
TCGATGGGACCGGGCTGCCGCTGGTCAGCCTGATCACCCCCGGCCAGGCAGGGGACTCCCCGATGCTGCTTCCTCTTCTGGAGCAGCTGCGCGTGACCCGGCCAGTAGGGCGGCCCCGGACCCGCCCTGCGGCGGTGCTGGGCGATAAGGCGTACTCCTCCCGGGCGATCCGCACCCACCTACGCGCCCGTGGGATCAAAGCGGTCATCCCTGAACCGGCCGACCAGCAGGGCCACCGCAGACGGCGCGGTGCCCGCGGCGGGCGCCCCATTGGCCTCGACGCGGCCGCCTACAAGGGCCGCAATGTCATCGAGCGCCAGTACGCGCACCTGAAGCAGTGGCGGGGCCTGGCGACCCGGTATGACAAGTACGCGATCGTCTACCGGTCCGCCGTGGTGCTGAATGCTGTGCTCGCATGGTCAAAACGATTGTCAGACATGCCCTAGGTGTTGTGGGTCATGAGGTTCTTGCCACGGGGTACGGGCTGAGATGAGACGAGCGGGCCTCTCCCGCAGGATGGAAGTTCCTCAACAACCCACCTGCCCGAAAAGACCCGCTCATGACTCACGCTAACGCACCCCTGACCCCGACCGGCCGTCTCAGGATGGTCCACCGCCACCTGCACGACGGGATCCCGCAGGCACACGTGGCCGCCGAGTTCCGGGTGAGCCGGCCCACGGTGGCCACCTGGGTCGCCCGCTTCCGCGCCCAGGGAGAAGGCGGCCTTCAGGACCTGCCCAGCCGGCCGCACCGTTCACCTGCCCAGCTCGATCCCGAGGTGGTGGCTCAGATCCAGACCCTGCGTCGCAGGGAGAAGTGGTCGGCCCGCCGGATCCATCACCACCTCGTCTCCGAGGGCCACCGGGTGTGTCTTCGTACCGTGGGACGGTGGCTGCACCGACTCGGGATCTCCCGGTTACGGGACCTGACCCCGGCCGGGGAAGACCTGCGCCAACGACCCCAGAAGATCACCGCCCGCGGCCCGGGGCACATGGTGCACCTGGATGTGAAGAAGATCGGGAAGATCCCAGACGGGGGCGGCTGGCGCACCCACGGACGTGAAAGTGAAGCAGGCCGTGCTTCCAAGCGTGGTGCCGGCCGGCGGGTCGGGTACACCTACCTGCACTCGGCGATCGACGGGTACACCCGGCTGGCCTACACCGAAGCGTTGGAGGACGAGCGGGCGGCCACGACCGTGAGCTTCTACTGCCGGGCGAGGGCGTTCTTCG
>NZ_JABFBA010000009.1:0-34312 GCF_017168445.1 Micrococcus sp. KRD026
CTGTAGGAACCCCACAACACGCGCCTAGGATGAAGCGCATGCCCGAGCCCCGCCCCGCCGCCCCTCGCCCCGTGAGCACCGACGGGCTGGCCCGCCTCAGGAGCCACCTGGGGGCCCTGAACACGGCGGTGCTGCAGCGGCTGGACGCCACCCTGCCCTGGTACCGCCGACTCACCCCGGACGAGCGCAGCGCCCTCGGGCTCGTGGCCCAGCGCGCCCTGCAGGGCTTCCTCACGTGGTTCGAGCGGCCCACCTCCACGGGCCACGTCCTGCAGGACGTCTTCGGGCCCGCGCCCACCGATCTCACCGGGGCGATCTCGCTGCAGCGGGCCCTCCAGCTCATCCGGACGATGGTGGACGTCGTCGAGACGCGGGTGCCGGAGCTGCTGGCCGAGCGCGACCAGGCGCCCGTCCGCGAGCACATCCTCCACTACTCGCGCGAGGTCGCGTTCGCGCTCGCAGACGTGTACGCCCGGGCCGCGGAGATGCGCGGAGCGATGGACTCGCGGCTCGAGTCGGTCCTGCTGGACGCGGTGCTGCGCGGGCAGGACCCGGACGAGATCCGGCACCGGGCCACCGCGCTGGGCTGGCGTGGGGACCACGACGTGATGGTCATGGCGGGTCTCGCCCCGGGGCAGGACAAGCCCGCGTTCATCCCGGACCTGCGGCGGGCCGCGGCGAGGCTCGACTGCGACCTGCTCGTGGGCGTGCAGTCCGAACGGCTCGTCCTCGTGGTCGGCTCGGTGCGGGACGCGCGGGCGGTGGGCGAGGCGCTCGCGCCCTGGTTCGCGCCGGGACCGGTGATCGTGGGACCCGTCGTGGACTCGCTGGTCTCGGCGCACGTCTCGGCGCGGCACACCCTCGCCGGGCTCAGCGCCGCGGGGCGGGGTCAGAAGGCCGACGGCCGGGCGGTGTAGCCGACCTTGGCGACGGCCTCGACGAGGTCCTGGGCAGTGGTGGTCTGCGGGTCGTGGTCGACCTCGATGCGCTGGGTCTCGAAGTGGACCTGCGCGCCGGTCACGCCGGGCAGGGCGTCGAGGGCCTTCTCGATCTTCCGGACGCACGAGGGGCAGCTGAAGCCCTCGGCGCGGAGCAGGGTGCGCGTGGTGGGGGTCATGGTCACTCCAGTCGGTCGTCACCGGCGCGGTCGCCGGTGAGGCTGAGCAGACGGGGCGGGCGCCCGGTCCGATCCCCGTCCTCGGGGATGTCACTGACGCTACGAAGGGGTCGGCGGGTACGCCTTGACCGCGGTCAAGCCGCCGTGTGGGAGGCTGATGGCGTGCGTATGGACCTGCCCCTCATCCCCGTGGATGAACCAGAGCCGTGCGCGGCCCGGGTCCCGCTGTTCACCGGGCTGGATCTGGAGCAGCTGCGCCGGGTCTCCGCCCTGGCGCGGCCGATCGTGCTCGAGGCCGGCGATGCCCTGCATCTGGCAGGCGACCGCACGGACCGCCTGTGTGTCGTGCACACCGGCCGCCTGGCGCTGACGCTCGGCTCAGCGACCGGCCGGGAACGCGTGGTGCGGATGGTCGAGCCCGGCGACTCCGTGGGCGAGCACGAGTTCCTCACGGGCGAGCCGGCCCGGCACGGGGCGCGCGCCGTGGTCGCGACCCGCCTGTGCACCTTCTCCCACGCCGAGGTCGCCCGACTCCTGGCCGAGCATCCGGGCATCGGGGGACGCGTGATGCGGGCGCTGGCCGTCCGCCTGGCCGAGGCGGAACAACGGCTGGCATGGGAGCGTCAGCCTGTCACCGCGCGGATCGCCGGACATCTGCTCGGCCTGCCGGCCCTCCGGGACGAGGCCGACCTCGTCGTGGTGCTGGCCGCGCCGAAGAAGGACGTCGCCTCGCTGCTGGGCACCACCCCCGAGGCGTTCAGCCGCGGGCTGCGCCGCCTCGCCGACGACGGCCTGATCGCCATCGAGGGCCCGCGGGTGACGCTGCTGAACCCGGATGCGCTGGAGGCCCTTGCCGCGGAATGACCGCCGTCGTCGTGATGTCCCCGGCGGTAGGCTGGGGACTCCCCCCGTCCTCCTACCCACGCAGGCCCGCAGCCCGGGCCGGGAAGCGCAGTGCCATGGCCTCCATCCGTCCCATCACCGTCTACGGCGAGCCCGTGCTGCACAGGCGCGCGGCCGAGGTGGAGGTGATCGACGACGAGATCCGCGAGCTGATCGAGGACATGTACGTCACGCAGGACGCCGCGCACGGCGTGGGCCTGGCCGCCCCGCAGGTCGGGGTCGGGCTGCGGATCTTCACGTGGACGTTCCCGGACTCCGGCGACGCGCCGAACGTGGGCCACGTGATCAACCCCGTGCTGACCCACCTGGACAAGGCGCCGCGGGAGGACCCGCACCCGGACGAGCACACCGAGGGCTGCCTCTCGGTGCCCGGGCTCGGCTTCCCCCTGCAGCGCCCGACCCGCGTGCGCCTGTCCGGCCAGCGCGTGGACGGCGAGATGTTCGAGTTCGAGGCCGAGGGCTGGTTCGCGCGCATCATGCAGCACGAGTACGACCACCTCAACGGCACCCTCTACGTGAACCGGCTCGAGGGCAAGTGGCAGCGGCGCTGGAAGCGCGCGCAGCGGGCCGAGCGCCTGAACGTGCCCGGCGTGACGTGGCTGCCCGGTACCGACGAGGACCCCTTCGGCCATGACGCCGACGACCACGCGGACCACGAGCACGGCCCCGACGGCGACCACGGGGACGACGAGGCCTGAGCCTCGGCTCGAGGTCCGACCCGGTCGGCACACGACGACGGCCCGTCCCCTCCGCGGGGACGGGCCGTCGGTCGTCTGCGGGTCAGGCCTGCGGGAAGGCGGGGACCTGCTGGCCCGCCATCTTCTCCACCACGCGGATCACCTGGTGCGAGTAGCCGTACTCGTTGTCGTACCAGACGTAGAGGATCGCGTTCTTGCCGTCGTTGTTCACGAGGGTCGCCAGGCCGTCCACGACGCCGGCGCGGTCCGAGCCGACGAAGTCGGTGGACACGACCTCCGGGGAGTCCACGTAGCCGACCTGGCCGCGCAGGGGGCCGGTGAGGGACTCCTGCTTCAGGCGGGCGTTCAGCTCCTCCACCGAGGTGGGCTTGTTCAGCTCGAGGTTCAGGATGGCCATGGACACGTCCGGGGTGGGGACGCGGATGGCGTTGCCGGAGAGCTTGCCCTTGAGCTCGGGCAGGGCCTTGGCCACGGCCTTGGCGGCACCGGTCTCGGTGAGCACCATGTTCATGCCGGCGGCACGGCCACGACGGGCGCCCTTGTGGAAGTTGTCCACGAGGTTCTGGTCATTGGTGTAGGCGTGCACGGTCTCCACGTGGCCGTGGTCGATGCCGTAGTCGTCCTGGATGACCTTGAGCACCGGGGTGATGCCGTTGGTGGTGCAGGAGGCTGCCGAGACGATCGTGTCCTGGGGCGTGATGTCGTCCGAGTTCACGCCGAACACGATGTTCTTCATCTCGCCCTTGCCCGGGGCGGTCAGCAGGACCTTCGCGGCGCCCTTGGCCTGCAGGTGCTGGGACAGGCCCTCGTCGTCGCGCCAGCGTCCGGTGTTGTCGACGACCAGCGCGTCCTTGATGCCGTAGGAGGTGTAGTCCACCGTGGTCGGGTCGTTCGAGTAGATGACCTGGATCTCGGTGCCGTTGGCGGTGATCACGTCGCGGTCCTCGTCCACCACGATCGTCCCGTCGAACGGGCCGTGGATCGAGTCGCGGCGCAGCAGGGAGGCGCGCTTGATCAGGTCGTCCTCCGAGTTCTTGCGCACGACGACGGCACGCAGGCGTAGCTTGGAGCCACCGCCGGCGTGGTCGAGGAGGATGCGGGCCAGCAGGCGGCCGATGCGACCGAAGCCGTAGAGCACGACGTCCTGGGTCTCGCCCAGGCCCTCACCGGCCTTGCCCTTGACCTCGGCGAGCTCGGCGTCCAGGAAGGCCTGGACGTCCTGGCCCGAGGCCTTGTGCTTGGCGGCCAGCTCGGCCAGGTCGATGGTGGCGGCGCCCAGGTCCATCGCAGCCATGGCCTCGACCAGGGGGTAGGTGGACTCGACGCTCAGCGGGGCCTCCTGCACGCGGCGGGCGTAACGGTGGGCCTTGATGATGTCGATCACGCCGCGGTTCACGAGGGAGCGCCCGTAGATCGAGGTGACCACGTTGTGCTCGCGGTACAGGGTGCCCAGCAGGGGGACCATCTTCTCCGCGAGCTTCTGCTGCGTGTTCCACTCGGGGGTCTGGGTCGAGGCGGTGTCTGCCACGGGAGTCCTTCCTTGAAACCTGGCGGGGCCGTCCTGGGCAGGCCCCATCCCCCGACCTCGTTGTCGGCGGACTCCGCCATTCTAGGCGAGGACACGTCCGGAGCGGCCCTGCGGTCGCGACGGGGCGTACACTGGTCGGTCGGGACGGATCGGCGGACGGCCGCGTGCCCCTGCGGGGGGTGCGAGGAAAGTCCGGGCACCGCAGAGCAGGATGGTGGACAACATCCACCCGGGGCGACCCGCGGGCCAGTGCCACAGAGAGAAGACCGCCTCCGCGCCGTGTGCGCGGCGGTAAGGGTGAAAGGGTGGTGTAAGAGACCACCAGCGGCCCCGGTGACGGGGCCGGCTCGGTAAACCCCATCCGGTGCAAGGCCGAACAGGACGCGTCACGAGGGCTGCTCGCCCCAGCGTCCGGGTTGGCCGCTCGAGCCCGTCAGCGATGGCGGGCCCAGATGGATGGCCGTCACCTCGCGCGGGGCAACGCGCGCGAGGCACAGAACCCGGCTTACAGCCGGTCCGTCCCACCTCACGGCCCCCGGCTGGGGTCAGAACCCCTCGTCGTCGAGGATCCGTTCGAACTCGAGCTCCACCACGTGCTCGCGCTCCCGCTTGTCCAGCAGGCGGTACCCGTACGACTCGCCGATCGAGACGACCTTCGCCAGGCTCGGGCGTCGCCGGTCCCGCGGCCATTCCAGCGTCACGCGATCCTGCCCCGTGAAGGTGTGCTCCCGCAGGCGCTGCTCCAGAGCGGAGGCGTGCGTGCGCTCCCGCCCGCTGGAGCGGATCCCGAGCCACACGGCGGCCGCGATCACGAGCAGGACGAACGGGTACACCACGCCGAACACGTTCATGGCGGTCATCGGGCGACTCCTGGGATGCGGGGCGGCTGTGCGGACCCCACCACTGTGCCAGGTCCGGACGACGACGTCGGCCCGGCCCGTCCGCGCGTCGGTCCGGGGGCGCCTGGCTAGGCTGGCCCGGTGCTGATCCTGCTGCCGCCCTCCGAGGGCAAGACCGCGCCCCGCTCCGGGGCCCCGCTCGACCTCGATGCCCTCGCGTTGGCCGATGACGCCGCGGTGACGGGCGCCCGCGCGGACCTGCTCACGCGGCTCACCGCGGTCTCGGCCGCCCCGGATGCCCTGGCGGCTCTCGGCGTCGGGGCGTCGCTCACCGGCGAGGTCGAGGCGAACACGCGCCTGGCCGTCGCCCCCGCCGCGCCCGGTCACCGGGTGTTCACGGGCGTGCTCTTCGATGCGCTCGACCACGCCTCCCTGTCCGCGGCGGCGAAGCGCCGCGCCCGCGCGTCCGTGCTGGTCTTCTCCGCGCTGTTCGGCGCCACCGCGCTGGCGGACCGGATCCCCGCCTTCCGGCTGCCCGTCGGCGCGAAGCTGCCGGGGCTGCCCGGGCTGGCCGCGCACTGGCGCCCCGTCCTGACCCCCGCCCTCGACGCGCTCGCCGCACGGGACGGCGGGCCCGTCGTCGACTGCCGCTCCGGCGGCTACGCGGCCCAGTGGCGGGCACCGGCGGAGCGGACCCTCGCGGTCGACGTGTTCCAGCTGCGCGACGGCGAGCGGACCGTCGTCTCGCACTTCGCCAAGCACACCCGCGGCCTCGTGGCCCGCGCGCTGCTGGAGGCGGGGGCGCGGGAGACCTCGACGCTGGAGCGCGTCGCGGACGTGGTCGCGCGGGCCGGGGACGGCCACGGCTGGGAGGTCGAGCTGGCCCGGCCGTCCGGCGGCAAGCCCGGCGCGCTGCGGGTGATCCTGCCCGAGGGGTGACCCCGGGCGAGGCGCGGTCTGCCCAGACGCGGCCTCAGTCCTCGACGGCCACCAGCTCCACCTCGAAGCCGTCCGCGGTCTCGAGGTAGGCGGCGTAGTGGTCCGCTCCCCCGGCGTGCGGGTGGCGGTCCTCGAAGAGCAGGCGGAACCCCCGGTCGCGCGCGGCGGCGGTGAGCTCGTCCACGCGGGCGCGCGATCCGGCCCGGAAGGCAAGGTGGTTCAGGCCCGGGCGGGTGCGCTCGTGGGCGCCCGCGGCGACGTCGGGCCCGGCCTCGAGCACGAGGTACTCCCCCGCGCCCTGGTAGGTCCGGCCCTCGGCCCACCCCTCCCCGGGCACGTAGCCGAGCTCGCCGAACAGCCAGCCGAGGCTCGCCTCGGCCGCCGCCAGATCCGCGACCCAGATCTCCACGTGGTGCAGCCGTCCCGTGGGCGCGGGCGCCGGGGTCGCATCATCCGGCGAAGCGACGACGTCGGACCCGTCCGCCTCCACGGCCCGGACGTCCGCGTCCGCGTCGAGGCCGGACCCGGCCACCGCCGATGCGGGGGTCGTGGACGCCTCCGCGGCGGTCGACCCCGCGGCCGCGGGGGCCGCGACCGGCACCTCGGACGCGCCCGCGTCCCATTGGCCGCCCCGCGCGCCGGCGTCCATGGCCTCGTTGGAGAGGCGGTCGGCGTCCTTGTTCCGGTTGCGCGGGATCCATTCGTAGGTGACGCGCTCGGGGGGCAGCACGGACCGGGCCTCGGCCGCGAGGCGCCGCATGTCCTCGTGCTTGATCTTCCACCGCCCGGACATCTGCTCCACCACGAGCTTGGAGTCCATCAGCACGTGCACCCGCGCCTCGGGGTCGAGGTCCCGGGCCATCCGCAGCCCGGCCACGAGCCCGGAGTACTCGGCCACGTTGTTCGACGCCTTCCCCAGCGGGGCGGCGTCGGTCCGGAGGATCTCGCCCGTGGCCGGGTCGCGCACCAGGGCACCATAGCCGGCGACGCCGGGGTTGCCCCGCGACCCGCCGTCGGCCTCCACCTGCAGGACTCGTCCGCTCACCGTGCGCCTCCTCGTGTCCGTGGTCGCGCCGTCCGACGCGGCCCCCCACTCTACTGATCGCGCCGGGGGCGGGGCCCGGGGTCAGTCCCGGATGAGGATGGCGCCGGACTCGGGGCAGCGGGCGACGGCGGCCGGCGGGAGGGCCCGGATGCGCGCGACCTCCGCGGGCGACAGCTCCGTGCCCGCGGCCGCGGACCGGTTCCCGACGAGCCGGGCCGCGCCGATGCCGCCGTTGCGCTCCCGCGCCTGCTCGTACAGGGCCAGCAACGACGCGGGAAACTCCGCGGCCAACGCCGCCCGGCGCTGGATGAGGTCCCGGCCACGCTGGGTCACGGCCTGCCCCTCGCGGCGCACCTCCGCCGCGCGGGCCTCGACCTCGGCCCGTGCCTGCTCCAGAGCGGCGTGGCCCTTCGCGAGCCGGGACTCGGCGGCGTCGGCGGTCTCCATGGCCTCGAGCGCCGCGGCCTCGTGGTCATCGAGCAGTGCGGTGAGCGTGTCGTCCTCGTGCTGCATGGCCTGCAGCTCCTTGGACCCGCCCTGGCCCGCTTCGAGCCGCTCCCGGGTCCGGTCCCGACGGGCGCGGGTGGCGGCGGCCTTCTCGGTGGCCTCGGCTCCCGCCCGGTCGGCGGTGCGGGCGGCATCCTCGAGGCCGGGCAACGCCTCCTCGAGTTCCAGCGCGCGGGCGCGCAGCCGGGCGTGCTCCGGGTCCGCCTTGAGCCGACGGACGGCGGCGCGGGCCTGGTCCAGGGCCGTGTCGAGCTCCTGCAGCTCCAGCAGCCGGGCCTGGACGGCCGGCGGTGCGGTGACCTCACTCATGCGTGACTCCCCTCGTCGGCCCGCTCTCCCCCGACCAGGAAGTCCCAGGGGTCGCTGCGGTGATCTGAGAACAGGGTGGTGACGCCCAGTCCCCGCTCCGCCAGGGCGGCCTCCAGGGCGCGGGCGCCGTGCTCGAGCCATAGGGACTCGCTCGCCCAGTGCGAGACGTCCACGAGCGCGGGACGTCCCTCCCCCGGCGCGGCCGTCTCCCGGGCCTCCGAGGCCGGGTGGTGGCGCAGATCGGCGGTCACGTAGACGTCCGCGCCGGACGCGCGGACCGCGTCGAAGAGGCTGTCTCCGGCACCGCCGCACACGGCGACGCGGCGGATGCGCTGGGCGGGGTCGCCCGCCACGCGCACGCCACCGGCCGTGGCGGGCAGCGCCGCGTGCACGGCCCGGGCGAAGGCGGCCAGGTCGGTCTCCTCAGGCAGGTCGCCCACCCGGCCGATGCCTTCGGCCCCGGTGCCGGCGGCGGAGGTCGTCAGGGGCGAGAGCGCTCCGATGACGCCGACGGCACGGGCCAGCACGTCCGAGACGCCGCCCACGACGGCGTCGGCGTTGGTGTGCGCGGCCAGCAGGGCGACGCGGTGCTCGATCAGGGTGTGCAGCAGGCGGCCCTTCGCGGCGGCGGCATGCCCGACGGCGGCCACGGACGAGGTCCCGCGCAGCAGGAGCGGGTGGTGGGTGACCACGAGGTCGGCCCCGCGGGCGACGGCCTCGTCGGCCACGGCCTGCACCGGGTCCAGCGCCCACAGGACGGTCCGCACCGGGGCCTCCGGGCGCCCGGCCACCGGCCCGACGGCGTCCCACGGCTCCGCCAGCTCCCGCGGCCACAGCCCCTGGACGACCTCGAGGACCTGCCCGAGCGTCGGCGGGGCCAGGGCGTGCTCCGGCGAGGCGGGGACGGTGGGACGGGACACGGTCATACCGGCCATGATGGCCCACCCGGCCCGGGCACGCACGACCCGGCTGCCCTGGGTGAGGGCACGGCGCGGCGACGTCGGGAATGAAAAGCGCGGGCCGCGTTGCTGTGCCTGCCATGACCGACTCCCCCCGTACCGAGCCCCTCGGCGCCTCCGACGCGCCCGCCGACGTCCGCGAGCTGACGCTCGCCGGCGGCTGCTTCTGGTGCCTCGACGCCGTCTACCGTCGCGTGCGGGGCGTGCTCGCCGTCGAGTCCGGCTACACCGGAGGCGACGACCCCGCCCCGAGCTACGAGTCCGTGTGCACCGGGACCACCGGCCACGCCGAAGCGGTCCGCGTGCGCTTCGACGCCGCCGTCGTGCCGCCCGAGGTGATCATGGACCTGTTCTTCACCAGCCACGACCCCACGTCGTTGAACCGCCAGGGGGCCGACGTCGGCACCCAGTACCGATCGGCCGTCTTCGCCCATGACGAGGCCGAGACCCGGTTCTTCGCGGACGAGATCGCCCGGGCGCAGGCGAACTATGACAGCCCCATCGTCACACGCGTCGAGCCGGCGTCCGCGTGGCACCCGGCCGAGGACATTCACCAGGACTTCTATGCGCGGCGCCGTTCCAACGGATACTGCCGTGTGGTCATCGATCCGAAGCTCGCGAAGGTGCGCCGGAACTACTCCGCGTGGCTCGTGGACGCCTGAGCGGCGCCGCGGCTCGATAGCCTGACGCAGGAACACCCACTAGATCGCCCGCGCCCCGAGGCGCACCACCACCGGAGGTATCACCATGGCCCGCATCCTCGACGACATCACCCAGGCGGTCGGCAACACGCCCCTGGTCCGGCTGAACCGCCTCGCGAAGGACCTGCCCGGCGACGTCGCCGTGAAGGTCGAGTTCTACAACCCGGCCAACTCGGTGAAGGACCGCATCGGCACCGCCATCGTCGACGCCGCGGAGGCGGCCGGCGAGCTGACCCCCGGCGGCACCATCGTGGAGGGCACCTCCGGCAACACCGGCATCGCCCTGGCCATGGTCGGCGCGGCGCGCGGCTACCGCGTGATCCTGACCATGCCCGAGACCATGTCCACCGAGCGCCGCGTGATGCTCAAGGCGTTCGGCGCCGAGATCGTGCTGACCCCCGGTGCAGACGGCATGCGCGGCGCCCTCGAGCGCGCCCAGGAGATCGTCCGCAGCACCCCGAACTCCATCTGGGCCCAGCAGTTCGCGAACCAGGCCAACATCCAGGCCCACTACACGGGCACCGGCCCGGAGATCTGGGACGCGTCCGAGGGCGCCGTGGATGTGTTCATCGCCGGCGTCGGCACCGGCGGCACCATCACGGGCGCGGGCCGGTACCTGCGCGAGCAGAAGCCGGACGTGAAGCTCATCGCCGTCGAGCCGGCCGACTCCCCCATCCTCTCCGGCGGCCAGGCCGGCCCGCACAAGATCCAGGGCATCGGCGCGAACTTCGTGCCGGAGATCCTGGACACCGACCTCTACGACGAGGTCTACCCGGCCACCTTCGAGGAGTCCATCGAGACCGCCCGTCGGCTCGGGACCGAGGAGGGCATCCTCGGCGGCATCTCCACCGGCGCGATCATCTCGGCCGCCCTCAAGGAGGCCGCCAAGCCCGAGTCCGAGGGCAAGCTGATCGTCGCCATCGTGTGTGACTTCGGCGAGCGCTACATCTCCACCGCCCTCTTCGAGGACATCCGCGGCTGACCGCCGCCCGCTCACCGACCGCACCGACCCGAAGGGGCCGCCCGTGGGACTGTTCTCCCGCATCAAGGAAGACATCGCGACCGTCCGCAGCCATGACCCGGCGGCGCGCGGTGACCTCGAGGTGGCCCTCGTCTACTCGGGTCTGCACGCCGTGTGGGCGCACCGCGTCGCGCACCGGATGTGGCGGCACGACCGGTTGAAGATGCCCGCCCGCGTGCTCTCGCAGGTCACGCGCGCGGCCACGGGCATCGAGATCCACCCCGGCGCCTCGATCGGTCGCCGGTTCTTCATCGACCACGGCATGGGCGTCGTGATCGGCGAGACCGCGGAGATCGGCGACGACGTGATGCTGTACCACGGGGTCACCCTCGGCGGCCGCTCCCTGGCCAAGGTGAAGCGGCACCCCACGTTACGCGACGGCGTCGTCGTGGGGGCCGGTGCCAAGATCCTCGGGCCCGTCGAGATCGGGGAGGGGACGGCGGTGGGCGCCAACGCCGTCGTCGTGAAGGACACCCCCGCCGACGCGATCGCCACCGGCGTGCCGGCCACCGTGCGCCCGCGCAAGGGCCCGGCCGAGGGCAAGCCGCTCGTGGACCCCGCGGAGTACGTGGACCCGGCCCTCTGGATCTGAGGGCCGGGCCCCCGCCGGGTCAGTCCTGCGTGGGGTCGCCCTCGGTCGGCTGCGGCATGACGACGGGCACGCCCTCGCCGTCCACCTCGGTGCGGTCGCCGGACCACAGCGTGTGGAAGGAGCCTTCGCGATCGACGCGCAGGTAGGTGTGGGCGCCGAAGAAATCGCGCTGGCCCTGCACGAGGGCGGCCGGCAGGCGGTCGGCCCGCAGGCCGTCGTAGTACGCCAGGGCCGAGGAGAACACCGGCACCGGCACGCCCGCGGCGACGGCGGTGCCGACCACGCGGCGCCAGGCCGGCAGGGCCTCGGCGATCGCCTGGGCGAACTCGGGGGCGAAGAGCAGGTTGAGCGGCTGGCCGGGGGCGCGGGTGCCCGGCGCCGGGTGGCGGGAGGTGTCGCGGCCGCCGAAGGCCTGCATGATCACGTCGAGCAGGTCGGCGCGGATGATGCAGCCGTCCCGCCACAGCGAGGCGATGGTGCCCAGGTCCAGCGACCAGCCGTACTCCTCGGCGGCGGCGGCGAGCATGTCCATGCCCTGCGCGTAGGCCACGAGCTTGGAGGCGAACAGCGCCTGGCGCACGTCCTCCACGAACGTGTCCGTGTCCTGCGGGGCGCGCTGCGCCTCCTCGTCGACGCCGGCCGCGAGGGTCTCACGGGCGACCTGGCGCACCGCGCGCTGAGAGGACAGCGAGCGGGCGAAGACGGACTCGGCGATCGCGGCCACCGGGGAGCCGACGTCGAGACCCGAGATCGCGGTCCAGCGGCCGGTGCCCTTCTGCCCGGCCTCGTCCACGATCACGTCCACGAGCGGGCGGCCCGTGGCCGCGTCCACCTGGGCGAGCACCTCGGCCGTGATCTCGATGAGGTAGGAGGCCAGGTCGGTCTGGTTCCACGCCGTGAACACCTCGGCCTGCTCGGCGGGCTCGAGGCCGCCCACGCGGCGCAGCAGGTCGTAGGCTTCGCCGATGACCTGCATGTCCGCGTACTCGATGCCGTTGTGGACCATCTTCACGTAGTGGCCGGCGCCGTCCGTGCCGACCCAGGCGCAGCACGGCTCCCCCTCGAACTGCGCGGCGATCTTCTCGAGCATCGGGCCGAGGGCCTCGTAGGACTTCTCCGGACCGCCGGGCATGATCGCCGGACCGTGCAGGGCGCCCTCCTCGCCGCCGGAGACGCCGACGCCCACGAAGTGCAGGCCCTTCTCGGCGAGGGCGGCCTCGCGGCGGCGGGTGTCCTCGTAATGGGAGTTGCCGGCGTCGATGACGATGTCGCCCTCGTCCAGCAGGGGGACGAGTTGGTCGATGACGGCGTCCACGGGGGCGCCCGCCTTGACCATGATGAGCACCCGGCGCGGCACGGCGAGGGACTGCACGAGCTCGGCGAGCGTCTCCGTCGCGACGAACGCGCCCTCGTCGCCGTGCTCGGCCACGAGCTGGTCCGTGCGGGCCCGGCTGCGGTTGTGCAGGGCCACCGTGTAGCCGTGGCGGGCGAAGTTGCGGGCGAGGTTCGCGCCCATCACCGCCAGGCCCGTGACGCCGATGTCGGCGGCGCCGACGGGGACGGTGGTGGTCTGCTCGGTCATCGCGGGTGGCCTCCTGTGGCTCGGACGGTGGGACGGGCCGTGCCGGACACGGACCCGCCCCCCAGCCTACGTCGACCGCGGTCAGTCCCCCACGGCGTCGCGGCCGCGGCGGACGATCAGCGGGTCCGGGGTGCCGACGACCTCGTGGTCCTTGCCCTCGTACTCGAACTGGGACAGGAAGTAGCGCATCGCGTTGAGGCGGGCCCGCTTCTTGTCGTTGGAGCGGATGGAGATCCACGGGGCGTGGTCCGTGTCCGTGTGGAGGAACATGGCCTCCTTGGCCTCCGTGTACGCCTCCCAGCGGTCCAGGGACTCGAGGTCCATGGGCGAGAGCTTCCACTGGCGGACCGGGTCGATCTGGCGGATCGCGAAGCGCGTGCGCTGCTCGGTCTGCGTGACGGAGAACCAGAACTTGGTGAGGTGGATGCCGTCGTCCACGAGCATCTTCTCGAACAGCGGCACCTGGTTCATGAAGCGGCGGTACTGCTCGTCCGTGGCGAAGCCCATGACCCGCTCGACGCCGGCGCGGTTGTACCACGAGCGGTCGAACAGCACGATCTCGCCCGCCGTGGGGAAGTGCTGGATGTAGCGCTGGAAGTACCACTGGCCGAGCTCGCGGTCCGAGGGCTTGTTGAGGGCCACGACGCGGGCGGTGCGGGGGTTCATGTGCTCGGTGAAGCGCTTGATGGTGCCGCCCTTGCCGGCGGCGTCGCGGCCCTCGAAGACGATGATGTGGCGCTGGCCGGTGTCCTCGCCCCAGTACTGCAGCTTGAGCAGTTCGATCTGCAGGCGGTACTTCTCCAGCTCGTACTCCTCGCGCGTCATGCGCGTCTCGTACGGGTAGTCCTCCTTCCACGTCTCCACGGCGCGGCCCTGCGGATCGATCAGGTCGGGATCGTTGGTGTGACCGTCCGAGACGGTGTAGCCGCCGTCGCGCAGCTTGTCGATGAACTCGCGGAGGTTCTCGCGGGGGGCGTCGGGCTGCAGCAGCTCCATGGACCGTCTCCTTCACTGGGTGCGTCACCGTGCCCGCCCGTCCCCTCCTCGGTACGACGGCGGCGGGCCGCGGCCTGTGCTCTGTCCATCATTATGGGCGGGCGGCGGACGAGGAAGCCGGGCCCGGCGGCGCAGCCGGGTGAACAGCAGGTGAACCCTGGGAGGCGAACGGTCGCGGCCCCGGGCCGGTGAGGACCGGCCGGCTCAGCCGCGCGGGCCGACGCCCAGCAGCTCGTCGATCGCCGCGACGGCGGCCCGCGCCGCGTCGACGTCGGCGAACTGGGCGACGGCGTCGTCGTACCGGCGGTGCCCGGGAAGCTTGAGGCCGACGGAGGCGCCGTCCGTGGCCGGGAGGATCCAGATCCGGCCGCGCGGCTCGACGTCGCGCTGCTCGGCCACGTCGGCCTCCTCGAACTCGCGGTCGTAGCCGGCCCACTCGACACCGGGCCGCGGGGTGTCGGAGCCGTCGAGGACGTCACGGCCGCCCATGCGCAGACAGGTGACGGACTGCAGGAGCGCGTCCAGGGTGCGGGCGGCGGCCTTGCCGGCCAGCTCGTCCTGGAAGAGGGCGAGGATGGACCACTGCCCGTCCTGGAGGAAGAGCATGGTCTGCTGCGCCTCTCCCCCGGTGATGACGGCGAGGTGACGGGCGGCGCCGTCGGGGCGTGCGGGCAGCTTCCAGAAGCCGAGGGGGGTCGCGGACATGCGCTCCACCCTAGTGCGCCCGGACGCTGACGATGCGCCGCCGCCCGGCCCCTGCCCCGCATCCCGGGTTGAGTTGTCGCGGGTGCGCGGGCCCGTCACCCGCGACAACTCAACCCGCGTTGCGGGAGGGTGGGCCGATGGGCCTGCTCCGCGACCTCCTCACCCGCCGCTCCGCCCGCGACCGCTCGTCCGACCCGACGGCGACGCTCGGCCGGCACCTCGACAACGCCGCGACGATCGTGGCCGCCGCACGCCGGGCGGACGTGCCCCTCCCGGTGGCGGCGGCCCTGGCCGAGCTCGAGTCCGGTGGCCGGAACGTCTTCGGCCACGACGCCGGCGGCGTGCACAGCGCCCCGCGCGGGACGGACGTCCCCGTGACCCGGGAGCGCTACGAGGAGCTCGTGGCCCGGGTGGCGCAGGGGGAGACGTCCAACGGCGTGGGGCCCGCGCAGATCACGTGGCCGCCGTACTTCGCGCAGGCAGCCGAGCGCGGGTTTCGTCTGTGGGAGCCGGAGGACAACCTGGCCTTCGGGTTGGAGATCCTGCGCGGGCACCTGCGCGGCGACCTCTCCGCGGAGGGGATCGCCCGGGCGGGGACGCTCTACAACGCCGGGACGCTCACCCACGGGGTCACCGCCTACGGCCGCCGCCTCGCCGCGGCGACCCGCGCGTGGGCCGAACGCCTGGGCGAACCCGCCCCGCCGCCGGTCAGGCCAGGTTGACCAACAGCACGTAGGCCAGCGTGCCGGCGGCGATCGAGACCAGGGTCCGCCGCCCGGCCAGCAGATGCACGACGACTGTCACCGCCGCCGCGATCAGCGCGTGGGCCACCCGCGCCCCGTCCACGGGCTCTCCGGGGGCCAGCGCCGCGGCGTCGAGCAGCATCACCAGGGCCAGGATGGTCAGCACGCCGGCGGGCATCCACACCGCCAGCCGCGCGGCGAGCACGGACTCCCGCAACGGCTGCAGCAGGGCGAACGGCAACGCGCGCAGGCAGAAGGTCACGAGGCCCGCGACGACGGCCGCGGCCACCAGGTACGCGGCGCCGGTCATCGGGGGTCCTCCCCGGCGCCGGGCTCGGCATCCGTGCCGGCCCGCTCCCCCGTCGCGGCGACGACGGGAACCGGTCCGGTGACGGGCACGGGCTCGGGCAGCGGCAGGGCGGTCCCGCGTGCGGCGAGCACGTGGAACGCGATCAGCACCGCGGCGTAGAAGGCGAAGGCGACGACGAGCACCTGCGCCGGCGCCAGCAGCAGGGCCACCCCGACGGCGACCGCGGCCGCCAGCACGAGGGGCAGCTGGGCCCGCGTGCGGGCGGCGTCCATGGCGAGCACGATGAAGAGGGCGACGAGCGCGAACTCCAGGCCCTCCACCGGTCCGGGCAGCAGCCAGGCCACGGCCACCCCGGCGAGGCCCCCGAGCACCCAGTACGCATGCAGCGCGACCTGCATGGCGACCAGTCGGGGGCCGGTCCAGCCGCGAGGCCGGGCGGCGGCGATGGCGTAGGCCTCGTCGATCAGGGCGCCCATCGAGTAGATCCGCGCGAAGCGCCCCCGGACCACGCGCAGCGGGAAGCTGAACGCATAGAACACGTGGCGGAAGTTCACCAGGAACACCGTCACGGCGATCGTGAGCAGCGGGGTGCCCGCCACCACCAGCGAGACGAGCAGCAGCTCGACGGACCCGGCGAACACGACCACGGAGAACAGGGGTGCGACCCACGCGGGCAGCCCGGCCTGGACCACGAGCATCCCGAAGGCCACGCCCAGGGGGAACAGGCCGAGGCCGGCGCCCAGCGTCACGGCGACGCCGGAGCGCACCTCGGCCCACCGCGAGGGCGGAGCGGAGGCGCGCGAGGACGCTGACGAGGAGCCCATGATGGTGAGCATGCTCTCATAGGCGCCTGACGGGCGGTCGGCATGACGGAGCCGCGGCGTCACGCCGTGCCATGGCCCCGCGATCGGTGCACCCGGAGGGACTCGAACCCCCGACCCTCTCGGTGTAAACGAGATGCTCTGACCAACTGAGCTACAGGTGCCGGTGTCCGTCCAGGCTACCGGTCCGCGAGCAGGTCGCGCGTCGCCGCCTCGTGCTCGCTCCGGGTGCGTGCCTGTCCCGGGGCGGCGACCACGCGCGCGGCCTCGACCCCGTCCGCGTTGAGCAGCACGGAGACGCGGCGGGGCCGCCCGGTCTCCGCGTCGAAGACGTCGAGGGCACGGCAGGCCGCGCCGTGGGGCCAGAAATCGGAGAGCAGGGTGAGCGGCTCCGGCAGTGCCAGCTCCTCGCGGACGCGGCGCAGCACGGGGGCGGCGTCACAGGAGACCACGCGGACAGTCACCTCGTGGACCGCCACGTCCTCGGCGAGCGCCCCGATCCAGCCGAGCTCGTCCGTGCACACCGGCGTGAACGCCCCGGGCAGGAAGACGAGCCACGTGCCCCGCGGCCCGGCGGCGTCCTCGGGCCCGCGCGTCGGCGGCCACGGCCACGTCTGGCCGTGGTCGTCGCGCAGCGCGGGGACGTCGTCGGCGCCCCGCGTCCCGCCGGACGGAGCCTCAGCCACCGCGCTTCTGGACGAGCTTCTGAGCGGCCCAGTCCTCGGAGGCGCCGGCCCCGGTGGTGGCGTGCAGGCCCGCGGTGGAGGCGGCCTCGGCGACGTCCGCCGGGCTGACGTGGCCGGCGCGACCCTTGCGGGGGGTCATGATCCAGACGGGGCCGGCATCGAGGGAGCGCTGGGCGTCCACGAGGGCGTCCGCGAGATCCATAACGTCGCCGTCGTCCGCGCGCCACCAGAAGAGGACGGCGTCCGCCGGCTCCTGATCCTCCTCGGTCAGCAGCTCCTCGCCGAGCGCGTCCTCGAGCGCGTCACGGAAGGTGACGTCGACGTCGTCGTCGTACCCCCACTCCTGCACCAGGTCGCCCCTCGAGAGGGCGAGCTCCGCCAGCAGGGCGCTGTCCGTCGAGGTCGGCGTCGACCCAGCCTGCATAGTGTCCGGTCCTCCTTGATGGTGGCGGGCACTGCGGCCCGCGCCGTCGAGCGGGTGATGATGACCACCATACGCCGTGGACGCCGCCGTTCCGGGGCCTCCGGCCGGGCGGACGCGGCGGCTCCGGTCTACTCTGGGGAGGAACAGACGCACTCTCCGGGCGACGCGCCCGGCTCGGCGTCGCGGGCCCGGACCGGATCGTCTGCCCGCAGCCCACCGCGGAGCACCCCTCCGCACGAGAACCAGGAGGCACCGTGAGCGCAGCCGAAGAGAGCTCGCAGATCCGCAGCGGTCTGACCGACCAGCTCCCGGACAAGGATCCCCAGGAGACGTCGGAGTGGATCGAGTCCCTCGACGGACTCATCGAGGAGCGCGGCACGGAGCGGGCGCAGTACATCATGCGCTCCCTCATGCAGCGCGCGAGCGCCCAGTCCGTCGCCCTGCCCTACGTGACCACCACGGACTACGTGAACACGATCCCGGCGGACCAGGAGCCGGAGTACCCGGGCGACGAGGAGCTCGAGCGCCGCTACCGCAACTACCTGCGGTGGAACGCCATGGCCCTCGTGCAGCGCGCCCAGCGCGACGGCGTCGGCGTCGGCGGTCACATCTCCTCCTACGCAGGCCAGGCGACCCTCTACGAGGTGGGCCTGAACCACTTCTTCCGCGGCCAGGACCACCCGGGCGGCGGCGACCACATCTTCTTCCAGGGCCACTCCTCGCCGGGCAACTACGCCCGAGCCTTCCTCGAGGGCCGCCTGACCGAGGAGGACCTCGACGGCTTCCGCCAGGAGAAGTCCCGCCAGGGCCACGGCCTGCCCTCCTACCCGCACCCGCGGATGATGCCGCACTTCTGGCAGTACCCCACCGTGTCCATGGGCCTGGGGCCGATGAACGCCATCTTCCAGGCGCAGACCAACCGGTACCTGCACAACAACGGCATCAAGGACACCTCCGACCAGCACGTGTGGGCCTTCCTCGGCGACGGCGAGATGGACGAGCCCGAGTCGCGCGGCCAGCTGCACATCGCGGCCAACGACAAGCTCGACAACCTCACCTTCGTCATCAACTGCAACCTGCAGCGTCTCGACGGGCCGGTGCGCGGCAACGGCAAGATCGTCCAGGAGCTGGAGTCCTACTTCCGGGGCGCCGGCTGGAACGTCATCAAGGTCCTGTGGGGCCGCGAGTGGGATCCGCTGCTCGAGGCCGACGACGAGGGCGAGCTCGTGCGCATCATGAACGAGACGCTCGACGGCGACTACCAGACCTACAAGGCCGAGTCCGGCGGCTTCGTGCGCGACCACTTCTTCGGCCGGTCCTCCGTCACCAAGGAGATGGTGGCGGACATGACCGACGACGAGATCTGGGGCCTCAAGCGTGGCGGCCACGACTACAAGAAGGTGTACGCCGCCTACAAGGCCGCCATGGAGCACAAGGGCCAGCCCACCGTGATCCTGGCCCACACCATCAAGGGCTACGGCCTGGGCAAGTCCTTCGAGGGTCGCAACGCCACGCACCAGATGAAGAAGCTGACGGTGGACGACCTCAAGGTGTTCCGGGACCGCCACCGCATCCCGATCTCGGACGAGCAGATCGAGAAGGACCCGTACGACATCCCGTACTACCACCCGGGCGCCGACGCTCCGGAGATCACGTACATGATGGAGCGGCGCAAGGAGCTGGGCGGCTTCGTGCCGGAGCGGCGCAGCGACTACCACGCGATCCCGCTGCCCCCGGAGTCCGCGTACAAGCAGGCCCGCAAGGGATCGGGCAAGCAGCAGGCCGCCACGACCATGGCGTTCGTGCGCCTGCTCAAGGACCTGATGCGGGACAAGAACATGGGACCGCGCTTCGTGCCGATCATCCCGGACGAGGCCCGCACCTTCGGCATGGACTCGTTCTTCCCGACCGCGAAGATCTACAACCCCAAGGGCCAGAACTACCTGTCCGTGGACCGGGACCTGTTCCTGTCCTACAAGGAGTCCCCGCAGGGGAAGATCTACCACGTCGGCATCAACGAGGACGGCGCCACCGCGGCGTTCAACGCGATCGGCACGGCGTACTCCACGCACGGCGAGCCGATGATCCCGGTGTACATCTTCTACTCGATGTTCGGCTTCCAGCGGACCGCGGACAACATCTGGGCCGCAGGCGACCAGCTCGCGCGCGGCTTCATGATCGGCGCCACCGCCGGGCGCACCACCCTCGCCGGCGAGGGCACCCAGCACATGGACGGTCACTCCCCCGTCCTGGCGTCCACGAACCCGGCCGTGAAGCACTAC
Source organism: Micrococcus sp. KRD026 (assembly GCF_017168445.1). NCBI lineage: Bacteria > Bacillati > Actinomycetota > Actinomycetes > Micrococcales > Micrococcaceae > Micrococcus > Micrococcus sp. KRD026. The sequence continues at coordinate 19,708 of NZ_JABFBA010000009.1, forward strand.
GACCCGGCGTACTCGTACGAGATCGCCCACATCGTGCGCCAGGGCCTGGAGGACATGTACGGCGACCACGACCGCGGGGACGACGTCCGCAACGTCATCTACTACCTCACGGTGTACAACGAGCCGATCACCCACATCGAGGAGCCCGAGGGCCTCGACGTGGAGGGCCTGCTCAAGGGCATCTACCGCCTCTCCGAGGGCCAGGGCGACGGCCCGAAGGTCCAGCTCCTGGGCTCCGGCGTCTCCGTGCCGTGGGCGCTCGACGCCCAGCGGATCCTCTCCGAGGAGTGGGGCGTGAACGCCTCCGTGTGGTCGGTGACCTCCTACAACGAGCTGTACCGCGACGCCGTCGCGGCGGAGAAGGACGCCCTGAAGGACCCGTCCGCCACCCCGCGCGTGCCCTACGTGACGCAGGCGCTGCAGGGGGCCGAGGGCCCGATCGTGGCCACCTCGGACTACTCCACCTCGTGGACGAACCAGATCCGCCCGTTCGTGCCGAACCGCTTCTCGGCGCTCGGCGCCGACGAGTTCGGCTTCGCGGACACCCGCGCCGCCGCCCGTCGGTACTTCCTCATCGACACCCACTCGATGGTGGTCCGCGCGCTGCAGCTCCTCGAGGAGGAGGGCGAGGTCGAGCGGGGCACGGCCGCGAAGGCGCACGAGAAGTACCGCCTGGACGACGTCAACGCCGGCACCACCGGCATCGCGGGCGGCGACGCCTGACCCGCATGCCGCGGGGAGGCCGACGCCCTCCCGTCCCGACGCCGGCACCTCCCTGCTGGAGACCGTGGACGCGTACGGCGCGCTGGGCCACTCGCTCGAGGGCACGGCCCGCGAGCTGTTCGTCCACGCGAACACCGTGCGGTACCGCCTCAAGCGGGTGGCTGAGGTGACCGGCTGGGACCCGCTGGTCCCCCGCGACGCGTACGTCCTGCAGACCGCGATCACCCTGGGCCGGCTCGCGGGGGCGCGGCAGACGACCGGGGACGGGTCGGACTGAGCCGGGGCGGCGCACACCCCCGCTTGTAGAAACCCTCCAAACCGACTCGCCGTGCTTCGTGGCGCGATCTGCCCGGGATGGCGGCCGATCCTGACACGATGGAGGAATGCTTGCCATCGTGTGCCCCGGACAGGGGTCCCAGACGCCCGGCTTCCTCGCCCCCTGGCTCGAGCTGGACGGGACCCGCGACCTGCTCGCATCCCTCTCCGACGCCGCGGGCGTGGACCTGATCCGCCACGGCACTGAGTCGGACGAGGAGACCATCAAGGACACCGCCGTCGCCCAGCCGCTGATCGTGGCGGCCGGCCTCGTGGCCGCCGCGGCCCTCGAGGCGGACGCCGCCGCACCGAAGTCGACCGTCGTGGCCGGCCACTCCGTGGGCGAGGTCACCGCGGCCGCCGTCACCGGCGTGCTGTCCCCCGCCGAGGCCCTCTCCCTGGTGCGCGTGCGCGCCACCGGCATGGCCCGGGCCGCCGCGGCCACGCCCACGGGCATGGCCGCCGTCGTGGGCGGGGACCAGGACGAGGTCCTCGCGGCCATCGACGCGGCGGGCCTGGCGCCCGCCAATGTCAACGGCGCCGGCCAGATCGTCGCCGCCGGCACCGCGGAGGCCCTCGGCGCGCTCGCCGAGTCCGCCCCCGCCCGCGCCCGCGTGATCCCGCTCAAGGTGGCCGGCGCGTTCCACACGGAGCACATGCGCCCCGCCGTGGACGACCTCGCGGCCCACGTCGCCGGCCTCTCCCCCTCGGACCCGCGCCTGCCCCTGCTGTCCAACCGGGACGGCGAGGCCGTCGAGTCCGGCACGGACGTGCTCGCCCGGATCGTGGACCAGATCACCCGCCCGGTCCGCTGGGACCTGTGCATGGCGACCATGGCCACGCGGCAGGTCACGGGCGTCCTGGAGCTGCTGCCCGGTGGCACACTGACCGGACTGGCCAAGCGCGGCCTCAAGGGCACCGCGCAGCTCGCCGTGAAGACCCCCGAGGACCTGGACGCCGCGCGGGCGTTCCTGGCCGAGCACTCGGCCTGAACCCCGCGCACCGCCCGGCAGAGAGAAGCACCATGACCGTCACCCTGAAGCAGCACGAGCGCCCCGCGGCCAGCCGCATCGTGGCCGTGGGCGCCTACCGCCCGGCGAATTTGGTCCCCAACGAGGACCTCATCGGCCCCATCGACTCGTCGGACGAGTGGATCCGCCAGCGCACCGGCATCGTCACGCGCCAGCGCGCCACGGCGGAGGAGACCGTGCCCGTCATGGCCGTGGGCGCCGCCCGGGAGGCCCTCGAGCGGGCCGGCCTGCAGGGCTCGGACCTGGACGCCGTGATCGTCTCGACCGTCACCTTCCCGCACGCCACCCCCTCGGCCGCGGCCCTCGTGGCGCACGAGATCGGGGCCACCCCGGCGCCCGCCTACGACGTCTCCGCCGCGTGCGCCGGCTACTGCTACGGCGTGGCCCAGGCCGACGCGCTCGTGCGTTCCGGCACCGCGCGGCACGTGCTCGTGGTCGGCGTCGAGCGCCTCTCCGACGTCGTGGATCCCACGGACCGCTCCATCTCCTTCCTCCTGGGCGACGGCGCGGGCGCCGTGATCGTGTCGGCCTCGGACGAGCCGGGCATCTCCCCCTCGGTGTGGGGCTCGGACGGGGAGCGCTGGTCCACGATCTCCATGACGCACTCGCAGCTGGAGCTCCGCGATGCCGTGGAGCACGCCCGCACCACGGGCGACGCCTCGGCGATCACCGGCGCGGAGGGGATGCTCTGGCCCACGCTGCGCCAGGACGGGCCCTCCGTCTTCCGCTGGGCCGTGTGGTCGATGGCGAAGGTGGCCCGCGAGGCCCTCGACGCCGCGGGCGTGGAGCCCGAAGACCTCGCCGCGTTCATCCCGCACCAGGCCAACATGCGGATCATCGACGAGTTCGCCAAGCAGCTGAAGCTGCCGGAGTCCGTCGTCGTGGCCCGGGACATCGCGGACGCCGGCAACACGTCGGCCGCGTCCATCCCGCTGGCCATGCACCGTCTGCTGGAGGAGAACCCCGAGCTCACCGGCGGCCTGGCCCTGCAGATCGGCTTCGGCGCCGGGCTGGTCTACGGCGCCCAGGTGGTCCGCCTCCCCTGAGGCGGCGCCGTCTGATTCACTGATCACGTACACCCCACACCCCTACCGAAGGAGACGCCCCATGGCTTCCAAGGAAGAGATCCTCGCCGGCCTCGCCGAGATCGTGAACGAGGAGACCGGCCTCGACACCGCCGAGGTGCAGCCGGAGAAGTCCTTCACGGACGATCTGGACATCGACTCGATCTCGATGATGACCATCGTGGTCAACGCCGAGGACAAGTTCGGCGTGAAGATCCCGGACGAGGAGGTCAAGAACCTCAAGACCGTCCAGGACGCCGTCGACTTCATCGACGGCGCCCAGGCCTGATCGGCCCACGACGGCGGCGGGCCCGGCCCGCCCCGTCCCCTCGGTGAGCGCCGGGGGCGCGTGAGCGCCCCCGGCCCCCGACACCCTCGACTTCCGGCACCCCGGCGAGCGCCGCGCATCGTGCCGACGACACCCCTCCGCCCGATCCCCACTCGAGACCCAGAGGCAGCAGACCCATGACCCGCACCGCAGTGATCACCGGCCTCGGCGCCACCACGCCCATCGGCGGCGACGTGCCCACCTTCTGGTCCCACGCCCTGCAGGGCGTCTCCGGTGCGCGCACCATGGAACACGACTGGGTGGAGAAGTACGAGCTGCCCGTCACCTTCGCGGCCGAGCTGGCCGTGCCCACCTCAGAGGTCCTCTCCAAGGTGGAGCAGAAACGCCAGGACCCGGCCACCCAGATGGCGACCGTCGCCGCGCGCGAGGCCTGGAAGGACGCCGGCCTCGAGGGCGCGGAGGTCGACGGCGACCGGCTCGCCGTGGCCTTCGGCACCGGCATCGGCGGCGTGTGGACCCTCCTGGACGGCTGGGACACCCTGCGCGAGCGCGGCCCGCGCCGCGTGCTGCCCATGACCGTCCCGATGCTCATGCCCAACGGCGCCGCCGGCGCGCTCTCCCTCGAGTTCGGCGCCCGCGCCGGCGCCCGCACGGTGGTGTCCGCGTGCGCCGCCGGCACCGAGGCGCTCGAGACCGCGCTGCTGCTCGTCCGCTCCGGCCAGGCCGACGTCGTGATCTGCGGCGCCGCCGAGGCCGCCGTGCACCCGCTGCCGATGGCCGCGTTCGCCGCGATGCAGGCGCTGTCCAAGCGCAACGACGACCCGCAGGCCGCGTCCCGCCCCTACGACGTGGACCGCGACGGCTTCGTCCTCGGCGAGGGCGCCGGCGTCATGGTGATCGAGTCGGAGGAGCACGCGAAGGCCCGCGGCGCGCGCGTGTACGCCGAGCTGGCCGGCGCGGGCGTCAGCTCCGACTCCCACCACATCACCGCGCCCGAGCCCGAGGGCCTGGGCGCGACCCGTGCGATGCGCGCCGCCCTGAGGTCGGCCGACATCACCCCCGAGGACGTGTGCCACGTGAACGCCCACGCGACGTCCACACCGAAGGGCGACGCGCCGGAGTACCTGGCCATGCGGGCCGTGTTCGGCGATCACCTGGACCAGGTGCAGGTCTCGGCCACGAAGTCCCAGACCGGCCACCTGCTGGGCGCCTCGGGTGCGATCGAGTCGATCCTGTCCGTGCTCGCCGTCCACCACGGCCAGGCGCCCGTGACCATCAACCTGGAGAACCAGGACCCGGAGATCCCGCTGAACGTGGTCACCGGCTCCCCCGCCCGTCTGCCCGAGGGGCAGCGCGTGGTCGTGAAGAACTCGTTCGGCTTCGGCGGCCACAACGCGGTGGCCGTGTTCCGCAGCGTCTGAACCGGAGCGCGCCGCCGGCCGGCCGGGGGCGAAGGCTCAGACGGCGCGGTGCAGCCAGCGCACGTTGGCGTGGGCGGCGGCCAGCCGGAACGGCTCGAGCTCGTCGTCCCAGGCCTCGCCGAGCGCGAGGGAGAGTTCGTGCATCAGCACGCTGGGGTCTCCCGCGCCGGCCTCATAGGCGTACCGGATGCGGTCCTCGGAGACCATGATGTTGCCGGAGACGTCCGTGGTGGCGTGGAAGATGCCGAGGTCCGGGGTGTGGGACCAGCGCGAGCCGTCGACACCGGCGGACGGCTCCTCCGTGATCTCGAAGCGAAGGTGCGGCCAGCCACGCAGGGCGGAGGCCAGACGCGCACCGGTGCCGGCGGGCGCCGTCCAGTGCACCTCGGCGCGGTGCTCGCCGGGCGCGACCGGCTGACCCTCCCACTCCACCGAGGTCGCGGGGCCGAGCACGGAGCTCAGCGCCCACTCCACGTGGGGGCAGAGGGCGGTGGGGGCGGAGAGGATGTGGACCACGCCGCGGGTCTGGGTGCTGGTCATGGATGCCTCCGAGGGTGCGATGCGGTGCGTCTTCCCCTACGACCACGTCGCGGCTCCGGTGGATCCTGGGGCCATTGTGCACCAGGGGCGTGGGCCCGGCAATGGGGCGGTGCGCCGCCGCGCGTGTCGCGGCGGCACGGTGGAGGGATCGGAAGCGCTGCGGGGCGGCGTCAGGCGCGTGGGTGGGCCTGCCGATAGCCCTCGCGGAGGCGATCGATCGAGACGTGCGTGTAGACCTGTGTGGTGCGCAGGGACGCGTGGCCCAGCAGCTCCTGCACGGTGCGCAGGTCGGCGCCGCCGTCGAGGAGGTGGGTCGCGGCCGTGTGGCGCAGTGCGTGCGGCCCGCGGGCCGCGGTGTCCCCCAGGCCCTCGAGCGCCCGGTCGACGACGGTGCGCGCCTGGCGCACCCCCAGCCGGCCACCGCGCGCGCCGAGGAAGAGGGCGGGGCCGGAGTCCGGCCGGGCCAGGCGGGGGCGACCGAGCCGCTGCCACTCCTGGAGGGCGCGGCCCGCGGGTGCGCCGTAGGGGACGGTGCGCTGCCGGTCGCCCTTGCCGGTCAGCCGGACGACGCCGCGGCCGGCCTCGAGGTCGTCCACGTCCAGGGCGGAGAGTTCGGCCACCCGGGCGCCGGTGGCGTAGAGCAGCTCGAGCAGGGCGGCGTCCCGCAGGGCCAGCGCGTGGGCGGCAGGGTCGTCGCCCGCGGCGGCGGCGTCCACACGCTCCTGGGCAGCCGCGAGGAGCCGGGTCGCCTGCTGCTCCTGGAGCACGTGGGGCAGCGTCCCCTCGGGTCGGGGCGAGCGCAGCCGCAGGGCGGGGTCGTCCGAGCGCAGGCCCTCCCGGCGCAGCCAGGCCGTGAAGGTGCGGACGGCGGCCACCCGGCGGGCCAGGGTCGCGCGGGCGAGGCCGGCCCCGCTCATGGCCGCCAACCAGCCACGCAGGTCCTCGATGTCCAGCTCGGCGAGGACGTCCGGTGCGCTGGGCACGTGGCGAGCGGGGGCGTCGTCATCCACGGCGGGCGCCGCCGCGGTGCCGGCTGTGCCGGCGACGTGGTCGATGAGGGCGCGCAGATCGGCGAGGTACGCGCGCACGGTCTGGGGGCTGCGGTTCCGCTCGTGGCGCAGGTGCTCCTCGAACGCCTCGAGCCAGGCCGTGTCCCGGGGCGAGGGGGCGCGCGGGACCGGGACGGGACGGACGGAGGACGACGGGGTCATCCCCCCACTCTGCCATCCGCCCCAGGGCGGCGCCGCCCGGGAGCACGCGGCCGGAGGTCATCCCCGCCGCCACCGGTCCTCGACCCGTTCGGCCAGGCCCGCCCGCTGCAGCCGGGACAGGCACGCCAGGACGGTGGGCAGCGCGAGCCCGGCGCTGACGGTGATCCGGTCGACGGGCACCGCCTGGCGCAGGGGCAGCGCCTCGTGGACGAGGGCCTCCTCCATCGTGAGCCCGTCGGTGGGCCGCGCGGCGGACTCGGGAGCTGCCCGGGTGGAGGTCCTCCCGCCCGCGCCGCCGCTCCGGGCGGGCCCCTGGCCGAGCAGGGCGAGGGCCTCCTGCTCGGTGGTCACGAGACGGGCGGGGCTCTCCTGCAGCAGACGGTGGCAACCGGCGGAGCTGGGCGAGGTCACGGGGCCGGGGACCACGCCCACCTCGCGGCCGAGGCCGAACGCGTGGCCCGCCGTGTTCTGCGCTCCCGACCGCCAGCGCGCCTCGACCACCAGCACGGCCCCCGCGAGCGCGGCGATGACCCGGTTGCGCTGCAGGAACCGGTACCGCGTGGGACTCGCACCGGGCGGCATCTCGGACACGAGCAGCCCGGCGGCCATCACCGCGCGAAGCAGGTCCTCGTGGCCGGCCGGGTAGAACCGGTCGAGGCCGCCGGCCAGCACCGCCACCGTGGGCGGGACGCCGTCGCGATCCGCCGCGTCTTCCGGTGCGGCGGGCGCCTGCAGCGCGGCCCGGTGGGCGGCGCCGTCGATGCCGTACGCACCGCCGGAGATCACGCACGCGCCCTGCTGGACGGCGTGGGCGGCGCAGCGGGCGGTCACGGTCCGTCCGTACGCGGTCGCCTCCCGGCTGCCGACGACGGCGAGCATCCGGTCCGCGGGAGGCAGCGTTCCGGAGCCGCGGAACCACAGGCCCAGGGGCGCCTCCTCGCCCAGGTCCGCCAGGGCGGCGGGCCAGGCGTCGTCCTCGGGGATCAGCAGGCCTCCCCCGAGCCGGTGCAGAGTCACGAGGTCACGCTCCGGCTCCAGCCGGGCGGCCCGGGGCGCCCAGCGGGCCAGCCCCGCGGCCCAGCGCCGGGGCAGCGTGTCGGGCGCGCCGGCGAGATCGGCGAGCAGATCGCGCTCGGCGGGCTGGATCGTCTCCCGGCCCGTGAGCAGGGCGAGCGCCCGCTCCGGCCCCAGCGCCGTGACGGTCTGCACCGCGAGCGCGTCCCCGGGCTCGACCAGCCGGGTCAGGGCGGCGCGGGCGAGCCGGGCGGCGTCCGGCCGGCGCGGCCCGGCGACGTGGTCTGCCGCCGGGGTGACGTAGGTGGTCATGCGTCCTCCTCGTTCTGGTGGCGCAGCGTGAGTGCCACGTCGGTGTCCTCGGGTGCGGGCCGTTCGGCGCCGCGCAGGTCTGCCAGGGTCCAGGCGAGGCGCAGGACGCGGGCGTGGCCGCGCGCGCTCAGCAGGCCCTGGTCGACGGCGTCGTCCGCGGGCCGGCGGGCCGCCCGGGGCACGGCGTACGGGCCGTGCCGCAGCACCCCGGCGGGGACGTGCGCGTTGCGGCGCAGCCCGGACGGGGCGAGCCCGCGCTCGGCGGCGGTGGCCCAGCGCCGGGCCTGGCGGTCGGCGGCCGCGGCGACCCGGGCGGCCACCTGCGACGTGGTCTCGGACGCGGGCGCCCCCGTGAGCTGCCGCGCTTCGACGGGCCGCACGGTGACCTGCAGGTCGACGCGGTCCAGCAGCGGCCCGGAGAGCCGCTGGGCGTAGCGGCGGCGTTCGGGCACGCTGCACCGGCACTCGACGCCCGTGCCACCGCCCTTGCCGCACGGGCAGGGGTTGGCGGCCAGCACGAGCTGGAACCGGGCCGGGTAGACGACGGCGCCGAGGGCCCGGTGCAGCAGCACCTCCCCGGACTCGAGGGGCTGGCGCAGCGCCTCGAGGGTGCGCCGTTCGAACTCGGGGGCCTCGTCCAGGAACAGCACGCCGCCGTGGGCGAGGGAGGCCGCTCCCGGCCGGGCGAGGCCGCTGCCGCCGCCCACGAGGGCCGAGCGGGACGCCGAGTGGTGGGGTGCCTCGAACGGCGGGGTCCGGTCGATGTCACCGTCGAACCCCTGGGCCGTCCCGCCCCTGCGCCGGACACGGGCGTCGCCGCCGCGGAGGGAGCGCAGGGCGGCGCACTCGAGCGCGGTGCGCCGGTCCAGGGGAGGCAGGATTCCGGGCAGGCGCTCGGCGAGCATGGTCTTGCCCGCCCCCGGGGCGCCCATGAGCAGCAGGTGGTGGGCGCCGGCGGCTGCGACCTCGAGCGCGAACCGGGCCTCGGCCTGTCCGGCGACCTCGGCGAGGTCGGGCACCGCACGGGCCGGCTCCGGTTCCGGGGCTGTCACCTGCCGTCGGGCCGGGCGGTGGGGCGGCTCTCCGTCCGGTTCCCCGCCGAAGGCGCGGATGACGTCGTGCAGATGGGCGAAGCCGCGGACCTCGGCGCCGGGGACCAGTCGGGCCTCGGCCTCCGCATCCTCGGCGACGACCACCTCGGAGCACCCCGCGTCGACGGCGGCCATCACCATCGCCACGGTCTCCGGCGAGCGGTGCAGGGCGCCGTCGAGGCCGAGCTCGGCCAGGAACACGGGCCCCTCGACGTTCCGCACCCGCCCGTCCGCGGCGTAGGCCGCCAGGACGATCGCCAGGTCGTGGCACGCACCCCGCTTGTGCACCCCCGCCGGCAGCAGGTTCACGGTCAGGTGCCGCCGGGTCAGGGGCAGTCCGGCGTTGCGCGCGGCGGAGCGGATGCGGTCCCGGCTCTCCTGCAGCGCCTGGTCCGGCAGACCGAGGAGGGTGAACCCGGGCAGGGACTGGGCGATGTCCGCCTCGACGTGCACGACCTCCCCGCGCAGACCTGCCAGCGTGATGGAGCGGGTGCGTCCGATGCCGCTCACGGCCGCACGTCCTGCAGCAGGTCGAAGCGGATCCCGCCCGTGCGCGGCACCAGCACGGCGACGGCGTCGACACGCCAGGGCGTCCCCCGGCGGTCCGCGGCATGGGCCCGCACCCACGCCGCGGTGAGGCGGTGCAGCCGGGTGAGCTTGCGCCGGTCGATCGACTCGAACGGGTCCCCGAAGGCCAGGCCCGAGCGGGTCTTCACCTCGACGCCCACCCACCAGCCGGCGTGGTGGGCCACGATGTCCAGCTCTCCGGCCTCGCCCCGCCAGTTGCGGTCGGCGATCACGTAGCCGCGCTCGGCGAGCCAGCGCGCGGCGGCGTCCTCACCGAACCGGCCCAGTGCCGTGTGCGCGCGGCTGGCGCGCCTGTCTCCGGGCGGCTGCGCCCCGATCCGTTCCGCGGTCCCCGTCATCCCGACCACCTCCTGGGCACCAGGGTGGTCCCGAGCAGGGTCGCCGCGTCGGCGACGGCGGGGATTGTGCGGGGCCGGACGCCTGTGCAGGAGTGGACGTCGGCGTCCCGACCTCGGGGCCGATCAGGCGTGGGTCAGCTCGGCAGCTGGCCGTCCGGCGGGACCGTCAGGTCCTCGGTGGGCAGCTCCTCGATGTTCACGTCCTTGAAGGTCAGCACCTTCACGCGCTTGATGAACCGCTGCGTGCGGTACACGTCCCACACCCAGGCGTCCTCGAGCAGGATCTCGAAGAACACGTCCCCGTCCGCCTGGCGGGGCGTCAGCCGCACGTCGTTGGCGAGGTAGAAGCGCCGCTCGGTCTCCACGACGTAGCGGAACAGGCCCACCACGTCCCGGTACTCGCGGTAGAGCAGCAGCTCGGCCTCGGCCTCGAAGTCCTCGACGTCGTCTGCGCTCATGACATGCCTCCTCAGTGTTCGCCGCGCACCCGCGACAGTCCGGGCACGCACGGCCTCCATCCTCCCCCGTCCGGGGGTCGCACGTCGAACGGGCGGCCGCGCCCGGCCCCGGGGGCTCAGTCGAACAGCGTGGGCGGCGCCTGCGCGGGCGCGTCCGGCAGCCCGAGGTTCCAGCTGCGCCGGTGCTGCTCGCTCGCCCCGCGCTCGGCCAGGGCGGCCCGGTGCGCGGCTGAACCGTACCCCTTGTTCCCGGCCCACCCGTACCCCGGGTGCGCCGCGTCGAGGGCGATCATGACGTCGTCGCGAGCCACCTTCGCGGCGATCGACGCGGCCGCCACCGTCGCGCACCGGTCCTCGGCCCGCACCAGCATCGTGGGCGCGGGCGGCAGCGGGCGCGGCGCGGGCGCGGGGCCGGCGTCGGGATCGGAGCGGCTCAGCCAGTCGTCCCGGCCGTCGAGCACGAGGGCGACCGGCTCCTGCCCCACCGCGTCGCACAGCGCCGCCCACGCCCGGCGCCCGGCGAGACCGAGGGCCGCCGAGATCCCGAGCGCGTCGATCTCCGCGGGGCCGGCCTCCCCGAGCGCCACCCCGGCCGCCCAGTCCTCGATCTGCGGGACCAGGGCGCGCCGGCGTCGGTCCGTGAGCGCCTTGGAGTCGCGCACCGGAGGGATCTGCCCCGCGGCGGGCAGCCACGCGGCGCACACCCCGACGACGACGGGCCCGGCCAGCGCGCCCCGGCCCACCTCGTCCATGCCCGCCACCAGCACCCGGTCCACTCCCCGCGCGGCGAGGACCGGCGCGGCCAGCCCCGCCTCGACGTCCAGACCGGCGCGCACCGTCGGCCGGCCGCCGCCCCGACGGGCGGTCACGTGCGAGCCTCCGGCGCGGGCGCGTCCGGCACGGTGGCGAACGCGTCGGGGTCGGCGCCGGCGCCGCCGATCCTGTCCAGCGGCCAGACCACGAGCCGGGCGCGGCCCACCACGTCGTCGAGGGCCACGAACCCGCCCCCGGGCCCGGTGAGGTGCGCGCGGGAGTCCGCCGACGCCGAGCGATGGTCACCGAGCACCCACAGTCGCCCCGCGGGGACGGTCACCTCGAACGCCTCCTGCGCGGGCGTCTCCCCCGGCGCGAGGTACGGCTCCTCCACGGGCACCCCGTTCACGCGCAGCGTCTCCTCGCCGGGCGTCCAGGAGACGATGTCCCCCGGCAGCCCGACGGCCCGCTTGATCACGTGGCCGCCCCCGGGCAGCCAGCCCTTCGTGTCCTCGAACACCACGACGTCACCGCGGCGCACCGGGAACGGATCGGGGGTGAGCAGCGTGGCGACCACGCGGTCGCCGGCCCGCAGCCCGGGCTCCATGGACGAGGACGGGATGGCGTACATGCGCGCCAGGAAGGCCCACGCCAGCACGCAGGCGAGTACGGTCACGGCGGCCGCGATCAGCGCGGTGCGGCGCCCCGTCACGGCGTGTCCCCGGAGGGGGCGTCCACGGTCCCGCGGCGGGACAGGGGCCACACGACCTCCGCGACCCGGCCCTCGACCCGCTCGAGCGGGATCAGCCCGCCGCCGGGGGCGCCCAGCAGTGCGCGGGAATCCCGGGAGGCGGCGCGGTGGTCGCCCAGGACGACCATGCGCCCGTCGGGCACCTCGAAGGACCAGGTCCCCGCCGCGGCCGGCTCGTCCGCGGTCACGGGCCTGCCGAGATACGGCTCATCCAGCGGCTCGCCGTTGCGCAGCAGCCGACCGTCCGGGGCACAGCATTCGAGGCGGTCCCCCGGCAGGGCCAGCACGCGCTTGACGAACACGTCCTCGGCCGCGCCGACACCCCACCACCGGGCGACGTCCTCGAGGCCGCGCTCGAGCGATCCGGCCGAACGGTACGGCGCCAGGCTGCCGGCGCCGTCGAACACCACCACGTCGCCGTGGTGCAGGCCCTGCCCGCCCGCCGCGGCGGCGTCCACCCGCACGCGGTCGCCGGGCTGCAGGGTCGGCTCCATCGACCCGGAGGGGATGAGGTAGACGGGGCCGGTGAGGGCCCGCAGCACCGCGGCCACCACGACGGCGGCCACCACGGTCAGGCCGAGCCACGCCCACCAGCGGCTCGCGCCGGAGGCGGGGGCCGCCGTCGTGCTCGAGGAGGAGCTGGCCCCGGACGCGACGGAGCCCCGTGACCGGCGGGGGTCACGGGGCTCCGAGGTGCGCATGGGTCGATCACCGGTCGGCGGGGCCGACCGGGATGATCACTTGGCGTCGGCGCGCTTCTCGCGGATGCGGGCGGCCTTGCCGTGGCGGTCGCGCATGTAGTACAGCTTCGCGCGGCGCACGTCGCCCTTGGTGACGACCTCGATCTTGTCGATGACCGGGGAGTGCACCGGGAACACGCGCTCCACGCCGATGCCGAAGGACACCTTGCGGACGCGGAAGGTCTCGCGCACGCCGTAGCCCTGACGGCCCATGACGTAGCCCTGGAACACCTGGACGCGGGCGGTCTTGCCCTCGATGATGTTCACGTGCACCTTGACGGTGTCGCCGGGGGCGAACTCCGGGATGTCGTCGCGCAGCGTCTTCTTGTCGAACGAGTCGAGAATGTGCATGTCGTCTCTCCTGGCGGATGCCACAGGTCAACCGCGTGGTATGCGGGCGCACGGTCCGTCCACGTCCGCATGACGAGGGGGCCGGGTCCCGAGCCGAGGGCCGGGCTCCGCACGTGGGGTGCGGTCCCGGGGTCCGATCCGTTGACGCGCGCCCCCTGTGGCAGGTCGGGCGTCCGGCGGACACGAGGACCCATTATGCCACAGCCGATGACGCCGCGACGCCCCTCCAGCCCGTCGGGCGCGGCGGGTCAGTCCTCGGAGTCGTACGCCGCCCACAGGTCCGGTCGCCGCTCGCGCGTGCGCTCCTCCTGCTGGGCCCGACGCCAGGCCGCGACCTTGCCGTGGTCGCCCGAGAGCAGCACGGGCGGCACCGCACGGCCCCGCCAGTCCGCGGGCTTGGTGTAGACCGGGTACTCCAGCAGGCCGTCCTCGTGGGACTCCTCGACGAGCGAGGCCGGGTTGCCCACGACGCCCGGCACGAGGCGGCCGACGGCCTCGATCATCGCCAGCGCCGCGACCTCGCCGCCGTTGAGCACGTAGTCGCCCAGCGAGACCAGCCGCACCTCGAAGAGCTCCTCGGCCCAGCCGAAGACGCGCTCGTCGATCCCCTCGTAGCGGCCGCACGCGATCGCCACGTGCTCCCGGCCCGCCAGTTCCCGGGCGAACCGCTGGGTGAAGCGCTCCCCCGAGGGCGTCGGCACGAGCAGCACGGGGCGGTCCCCCGGCTCCGCCGACGACGACTCGGCGGGGGCCGGTGACACGGGCCCTTGGGCCGCCACGTGCTCGAGCGCGAGCGCCCACGGCTCCGGTTTCATCACCATGCCGGCGCCGCCGCCGTAGGGCGTGTCGTCCACGGTGCGGTGCCGGTCGAAGGTGAAGTCGCGCAGGTCGTGGACGTGCACGTCCACGAGGCCCTCGCGGCGGGCACGGCCCAGCAGCGAGACGTCGAGGACCGCGAGGTACTCGGGGAAGATCGTGACGACGTCGAAGCGCACCGCTCAGTCCTCCGCATCCGCATCGGTGGGCCCGTCTGCGGCGCCCTCGTCCTCGCCGGTGGCGAGCTCGAGCAGCCCCGGCGGCGGGGTCAGCACGAGCACGCCGGCCTCGGGGTCGATCTCCGGGACGATCTCCTCGACGAAGGGCACCAGGGCCTCCTCCTCGACGCCGTCCAACGCGACGTGCAGCAGATCCTGGACCGCCCCGGTGGTCAGGGCCGTGACGACGCCGACGCGCTCGCCGTCGACCCGCACCTCGAGGTCCACGAGGTCCTCCTCGTACCACTCGTCGGACTCCTCGGGCGCGGCGGGAACGGCGAACAGCTGGGCGCCGCGCAGGGTCTCGGCGACGTTGCGGTCCGGCGACTCCGCGAAGCCGACCACGAGGATCTGCTTGTTCCACCGGGCCCGGGTGACGGTGAGCTCCGCCGGCAGGCCCGGGGCGCCGTCGCGCACCACGAGTCGCTCGCCGGGGGCGAAGCGGGCGTCCGGGTCGTCGGTGAAGACCTGCACGGTCACCTCGCCGCGGATGCCGTGCGGCTTGCCGATGCGGGCGACGCGGACGAGGTCGTCCTGGGCTGCGGGACTCATGGGCTCTCCTGGGTGGGACGGTCGGTGGC